>CAYPHJ010000040.1:24948-39964 GCA_964410485.1 uncultured Syntrophobacteraceae bacterium | reverse complement strand
ATGCCCTGAGCGTGGTCGAAGGGAGGGGCCAGGGGAGATTTTGGACAAGAGTGAAATCGAATAGTTCCAAGTTTCAGGTTTCAAGTTCCAGGTTTACTTGAAATCTGAGATTTGAAATGCTCGCGCAGCGAGTTACTGAGATTTGAAATCCTCGCGAGCGAGTGATTAGCGATGCAGAGCGAGGAACGCAAAGACCTTGGCCGCGTCGAAAACGCTCTCGATCGAAACAATGTCGTGGTCCGTGTGTTGAAAGCGGATATCGCGGGCGCCGTAATTGATGGCTTGAATGCCGCGGACATTAAACAGCCCGGTGTCGTTTGCCGCAGTAGAAAAAGTATAACTCGGTTGGCGGCCCAGCATCGTGCGGATTGCCGTCTCGAGCGTTTCCACCACTTCCGCATCTTTGCTGACCTCGCTCGGGTACATGAAATCTCGGGGTTGAACTTCGATTTCGAACGGCGCAATCTTGCCGATTGCATCGATCATTTGCCCCGCTGCTATATTCGGATCGTCGCCGGGCAACAGGCGGCGGTCAAACATGATCCGGCATTCGCTCTGGATCGTGTGCGTTGCCTTGGGAAAGCTTTCGATCGCATTGGGCGCCAAACTCACCCTGCCCAAATCGGGATGGGCTTTATCTTCCGGATAAGGCATCAGCGGTTTGAGCTTCTCCAAAACTTTCATCGCGCCTTCGATGGCATTGATGCCTTCCCAGGGGCGGCTGCTGTGCGCCTGTTTGCCTTTGACCGTGATCAGCACATCGATTCGTCCCTTGTTGCCGAGTTGGATCTCCGGCGGCCCATCAATGATGCACCAGTCGGCTTCCACCTTGCCGTGCTCCAAGACATGCGCGAGTGAATCGTGGCGGCCGGTCTCGCCCGCCGTACTGACCACTAAATAAAGATCCGCCGGCAGTTCCACGCTGTTGAGGCCAATGAAGCGCACAGCCGCCATCATCGCGGCCAGGCTGCCCTTCTGCTCGCAAGCGCCGCGGCCCCACACGCACTCGCCACTCAGCTGATACGGCGTGCCGTCGATGACCTCACCCGAATACGGCTTCTGCATCGTGCTCGGCGCCGCATTCATCGCGTAGCCCACGAGCATGAGCCGTTCTCCCTGGGCTCTTCCCTTTATTCGGAGTACCAGGTTGCCCGCGCCGTCGATTGCAGGATGGAGTTTCGCCTGCTCCAGCTCGGGTTTGATGACATCCCGGATGAGCGCCAAGACCTGGGGTTCGCTTTCCAACAACTCGGTTTGCGGGCTGGGAGTCCGCACCAATTTGACCAGCAGGCGTTTGACTTCCTCGTACTGGAGATTTTTTTCGATGATTTTTTTTGCCGTTTCCGCGTTCATTTCTCGACTCCGGGCAAATCGCGCGCCAGCTCGATGGCCTTGAGGCGCGCTTGCTGCGATCCCATCGGCAGAACAATAGGCAGCTTGAGGCCGCCGGAGATAAATTCTTCCAGTCGTCGCCGGCACTCCGCAGCGGTTCCCGATATGGAATGAGCGAACACCACCTCGTCGCTGATCAGCTTCTTGGCTGCCGCCCAATCGCGCTTGCCCACTGCCCCGGCCAGCGCTTCCTGGTCGACCGCGCCGCCGCCCAGGCGGATATTCTCGGCGTGATGGATGTTACGGAAGATATAGGCGAGAAACATTTTACTGGCATCGATGGCTTCGCGCGGGTCTTCGGCTACGGCTGTCGTAATGAAACCGGCGACGTCACACCCGGCCAACGATTTTCCGGCGCGCTCTGCGCCTTTCTTGATCTCCGCGACACAACGAGCGATATAAGCGGGCGCGCAGCCCGCGGAGAGTAACACTCCGTCGCCGATTTCACCTCCCAGCTGAAGCATTCGAGAGCGTACTGCGGTAATGTACATCTGAATCGGTGTCGATGGCACAAAACCCATCTTCGCGCCGTTGATCTCGAGCCTCTCACCGCGAAAATGCACCGTCTCGCCGCTTAAAAAACGGCGCAACACTTCGACGTATTCGCGCATCGTTTGTAGCGGCCGCGGCGAATCAATACCGGCCTCTTTCAATGCCGCCGCGTTCCCCGTTCCGGGGCACGCGATCACCCTGCCGGGCGCAAACTCTTCCATCGTCGCAATCGACATAGCCGAGATAATCGGATGGCGTGAGTAAGGGCTCATGGGAGCAGGCGCGACCTTGATTTTACCCGTCGAGCCCAACAACGCCATAGAGGTTGTGAGCGAGTCCCTAAAGCAAAGATGATCCGACATCCAGATCGAATCCATCCCGCTCGCATCCGCTTTCCGGGCGAGCTCGATCATCTCATGAATTGAATAGAAGCCGTCAAAACAAAGGCCAAGTCGCATGTTATCTCCTGATGAAAATGGAGTCGTGGAGTGTTGGAGTATTGGATTATTGCGTTCGAAGTTTCAAAACAAACATGTATCAAAATCCGTTTTGAACGATATCCCGCAAATCTTCCGCGCTGCTTCCGAGCAAGCCCATTTTTTCCAACGTGAGACCTTCGCGCCGGTAATCGATTCGATTGGCCACCGACGCCAGCAGCACCAGAGCATCCATGACAGGCGTCTCCACGCCTACAATTCCCCCGATCTCGGCCATCGGCACCAACCCGTAGCCCACGTCTTCGTTGATGTATCGATGGTTCAGAGTCGGCGGTGATTTGATGGTCCGGTTGGGAGCACTTTCGTTGATCGCTCGATAAATGGACCCGCTGCGACGCGCCTCATCGGAAGTCAGGCCGGCGCGATGAAAGATGTCGACGAAGCTCAGCGGGGCGAGCCCCAATCGCTCAACAATTTGCACTCTCTCTTCGTCAACTTTGCCGATCCACTCTGCCACTGCGCACGTAATACCCTCCCGGTAGAAGAGAAAATCGCCGCCTGTCTTTTCGATCCAACCCGCGTTCCCCACCATACCTGCCGGATGCATGATCGCATTGATATTGGAAAAGCCCGTCTCGAGCACGTTCTCAGCCGGAACAATATTGGGGAAAACTCTTTGAACGTCCTCAATGAGACCATGGCTGTCTTTGGCAGGAAAGGCTGCGCAGCAAAGGTGTGCGGTCCGGCGGTAAACCTCTACGCGCGCCGGCTGTGGCATACGACAGATATAGCTCAATGTCACGGTTTCGCAAATCTTGACTGTCGCGCTCGCCCCGGCAGTGCGCAGCAGCTGGGAAAAGTGAAACGAACCTCCGGTGTGTCCGGGATTCAAGAGAATACGCTGGTGCTCGGCCACATGCTGCGCGAGCGCTTTCGCCAGATACTCATGCGCGCTGGCCGGCGCGGCCACAACGATGAGATCAGCACCTTCCACAGCTTCGGCCAAGCTCGCGGTAATCCGCGCCGGACACGCGAACTCGACTTTGCCCTCTTCGACAAATTCGATTCCTCCAAGGCTCACAAGGGGCGCAAGTGTTTTTGCGGAACGCGAAAACAGTCGCACATCATAGTTCCGCAAGGTCAGATCGCCGGCAACGGCGCAACCGCCGTTGCCGGCGCCCAGAACTGCAACAGTCTGAATAGACATTGGCAGTTTCCTCTGACTGGAGTACTGGGAGTGATGGAGTAATGGAGTGATGGAAGACACGCTCCTAATACCCAATACTCCAGTACTCCAACACTCCAGTTCGGCATTACACCCGGTAGTGTTTCAGCTTGTCCTCGTCCAGTTCGACGCCGAGCCCCGGTCTTCTTGACACGATGATCTCGCCGTCAGCGTATTCGAAGGGTTCCTGGATCACGTCATCCTGATAATAAATTCCGGCAATCCCTTGGTGACCGCGACCACGCGGTGTGCTGACAGGAACAACGCAGGCGAGAGATGCAATGCCCGTTGAGGCGGCGAGCTGCAGATTTGCCGCATTGCCGACGCCCGTTTCTACCGAACCGTTCACATTACAGAGTAGCCCCGCCGTCTCGGCGACTGCCGCGACCTTTTTAGCTTTGAAGAGCCCGCCGGGCTTGGTAGTGTAAAGGGACACAATGTCGGCGGCCCTGTGCTCAACAATCTCCAACACGTCCTGCGGCGTCCACGCGCTCTCATCAGCCATGATCGGCGTGTTGCTGTTTTGCACCACAATTGCCATCGCTCTGATCCCCTCTACCGGCTGTTCCATGTACAGGAGATCGTAGCTCTCCATGGCTTTGATCGTCCGCACCGCAACCCGCGGTGTTGGATAGCCTTGATTCGCATCGACGCAAATCTTTGTATCGTCCCCCAACGCCCTCCTCATTGCCGCAACCAACGCCACGTCCCGTTCAGGATCCACACCACCCTTGAGCTTGATCGTCTTGACCCCTTCGGATTTTACCTGAAGGGCCTCTTCGACGGCTTTGTCGATTTCCATCAGGCCAAGACTGTGGGCGATAGTCACCCTTTCTCTAAAACAGCCGCCCAACAACTGGTAGGCGGGCACGCTTAGCGCTTTACCTGAAAGATCGTAAAGCGCCATATCGATCGCCGCTTTCGCGTACGGATAACCTTTGACGCTCTGATCCATGAGCAAGTGAAGAGCTTCGATACGGCGCGGGTCTTGCCCCTTTAGCGCCGGGGCAAGAATATCGGTAATGACGTGCACTGTCGTCTGCGGCGTCTCGCCATAGTATCTCATGTGATCGCCGCCCCAATCTTTCAACACCGGGGCCTCGCCGAGCCCAACCAGACCCTGATCTGTATAAACCTTGATAATGACATAGACACCAATCGACGTTGTGAGACTGGCCCACTGGTGCACGCGCCTTGTCGGCAAGCGAATCGGAATGGTTTCGATCTTGGTGATCTTCATTTCACGCTCCGCCCTCACCCTTCCCTCTCCCAGAGGGCGAGGGCTTCAAGAGTTACATCCTAAATCCGCCTAACTGTGAACACCGATAGAAGACTTACTGCAAGCATGTTTAGAGTTCCCTCGCCCAGCGGAGTGTGTCGCAATGTCATTCTGAGGAGCGGAGCAACGAAGAATCTGCTTGTTGCCGGTCGGCGGTCCCCGGTCGCCGGTCACTTGAAAGCAGATCCTTCACTTCGTTCAGGATGACACATCCGGCTATTGCGACACAGCCTCCAGCGGGAGAAGGCACAGGTGAGGGGTCTCCATTAGCCCACTCTGAGCAGTTGATCGGTTGGTGTGACATCCGACAACAGTTCACAGCCTGTCTTGCTGACGGCAAACATGTCTTTGTTTTGCAACCCCATTCTATTGGGAATATAAACCAATGGTTCAAATGCGCCGACCATGCCTTCCGCTAAAATCTCACTGCCGTAACGGCCCATGTACGGCTCTTCATGAAGGTTGAGGCCAATGCCGTGACCGACGAAGCTAATCGGTTCGAACCCCAACTCGCCAAATTTCTTCAAGAAGGCCTGATAGATCTCCTTGCACACCGCCCCTGGCTTAATCATGTCCATGACGAGATACTTACACTCGATCAGATTGCGCCAGATCTTCTCCTGTTCCGCAGTTGCCTTTCCTACAACAGCGGTGCGGCAGATACCCGCAAGATAACCGCTTTTCTGACCGAAAATTTCCATCCGAATCAGATCCCCTTCTTGAAGTTTGCGCTCCGTGGGGCCGACATTAGGAAACTGACTTCTTTCGCCCGAAGCGATAATCATCAGCTTGTAACTTTCCGCCCCGCCGGCGAAGAGAGAAGTCAACAAATGGCCGGCAAGATCCAATTCGGTCATACCGGCACGCGCTTTACGCAGCGTATCGCCGATTGCCTTGTCGGTGAGTTTGCTCAGCGAGCGAAGCAAAGCCAATTCGCCGGGTGTTTTCACTTGCCGCGCCTTGTTAAAGATCGCATCCGCGGCTGTCCAGCTGGCGTTGGGGAGCGCCCTCTGCAAGGTGGCAAAATTCCGGGCCGGAAGAAACTCCAGTTCGATTCCGAGCTTTCCCCGTTCGACCCCGAGATCGCGCAGAACTTCCGCAAGCTTGTCCATCGGGTCGTCCAAGAATTCTCGATAGATGCGCACGTCGTCAATGCCAGCATGGGCCCTCACGGTAGTTGCTTCCATGTCGATCGCAACCATAGAGATCCGTTTATCGGCCGTCACGACGCAAATCGCATGACGCCAGCGCATGAGTGACTGCGATGGCACGACAAAGCCAGAGACATAAGTCACATTTTCTGGGGATACCGCGATGATTGCGTCGAGACCCTCGGCAATCACTCGACCTTGTAAACGATTGATGATCTCCTGATCCATAACATTCTAATAAGCTCCCATTACTCCATCACTCCACTACTCCGTCTCGCGTCTCGCGTCCCGGGTCTCGGGTTGGGGAGGGGAACTCGAGACTTTAGACCCGCGACATAAGACCCTATGGTCCTCAGTGAAACACGCTGCCGCCATCAACCAGAAGGGTCTGGCCGGTCACGAAATCGCTGTCGGACGATGCCAGATAAATCAGAGGCCCGAGCAAATCTTCAGGCAGCTCGAGCCGCTTGAGCGAGCGTGTCTTGAGCTGAAATTCGGTGAATTCGTGAGGTGCGTTCTGACCCTCGTGCTGGACCAGACCGGGGGCAATTGCATTGACACAAATACCGTATTCGCCCAGTTCACGTGCCAACGACCTGGTCATTCCGATGAGCGCCGCTTTAGATGCCACGTAATGCAAGAATAGAGGCGTCCCGGCAAACGCCGTGGATGAGGAGATGTTGATGATCTTGCCAGAGCGCTGTTCTTTCATTTGTGGAAAAACCGCTTTGGCACACAAAAAGGGACCCTTGATGTTCACTGCCGAAACGCGATCCCACTCCGCCGCTGAAATCTCATGGAACGGAACCCGTCTAAGGTTGATAAAAACGGCTGCATTGTTGACGAGGATATCGATACGACCAAAAGACTTGACAGTCTCGGCGGCCATACGCTGCGTGTCATCTTCATTGGAGACATCCACCCGCAGAGACAATGCCTTGCCTCCGCCCGAGCGGATGTCTTGAACGACGCGATCACCGTCCAGTACATCGGCAATCACCACGAAAGCGCCCTCGCGTGCGAGCGTGCGTGCATATGCAGCGCCGAGATGCCGCGCCCCGCCTGTGACAATGGCAACTTTGCCGCCCAACCTCATAAACAAACACCTCCGAGTGTTTCATGATTTTACGCTCGCCCGCAAAGAATGAAAGAACTCGGGGAACCGGAAATAAACAGGCCGCCCGCCCTGAGTAGACCCCAAGGTCGTATCGAAGGGGGGTGACGATTCTGTGGGCCTATCGTTCACTCCCATCCCAACCCCAATTTTTATAGGAGTGTTTCATGATTTTACGCTCGCCCGCAGAGGATGAAAATGGAGGCAGCCCATCACCCCAACACTATATCGAGAAGGTCCGGCATTCCCTGCCCCTCGCTACGCGCTTCGCGCTACTCGGGGAATCGGAAGGGGACTGCCGTGTCCCCGAGTAGCGATCTTCCGAGATCGCGTATCGAGGGGTACGGCGCTGCAAAGCATACGCGGGTAACCGCCCTGCGGCCGCTGTCCCTTCACTCTCTCTCCACCCCGATTTTCGTAGGAGGAGTAATGGAGTAATGGCTCTCAATTCATCACCCATTACTCCAACACTCCAGTACTCCACCCTTCTATCATAGTCCTTTCAGATGCTGCCTAAAATCCAGCGGATTCCACCAGGGTTGAATACCAAGCGACTCAGCGATTACACGCGCTGCGTTATAGCCTGGCGCCCCCGTAATATTGCCGCCAGGATGGCAGGATGACCCGCAAAGGAACAGGTTGGCAACCGGCGTCCGATACTGCCCCCACCCGGGAAAAGGGCGGTTCTCCAACGCTTGATCGCCCGAGTATTCGCCAACCATCCAATCGCCCGAGTACATGTTGCGATCGTGACGTTCAATGTCCAGCGGGGTAGTCGAATCCGTTGAGAGGATATTGTTTTCATCAAGGTTCGGCGCGAACTTTTGCCAGACCGCCAGCTGTTTCTGAAACCACTCGTCACGGACTCTGTCCCAGTTTAGCGGGTTACCCCACAGCTGGTAAGGCGCAAGCTGCCACATGAATGCCGTCGCCTTTCCAGGCGGCGCCTGAGTCGGATCATGTTGCGATGGCGTTGCGCCGTTCATAAAAGGTTTGCGTGGCAGCTGCCCTGTGCGGCAGTCCTCGAACAGATTGCGCAAGTCTTGGAAATCCTCCAGTCCGACAATATGCATGAAAGAGCCGGCAACTTCGGGGTGTTTTTCTTCTGTGATGTACCTGGGACGCTCGTTCAAGGCCAGGTTCGTGGCAAAGATCGGAGTGGTTTTGGAAAACCGAAAGTTGGCCGCCAGCGCGGCAAATTCGGGCGCCAAGTTCTCGCGTCCCACCAGCTTGATGAACGTCTCCACTGGATTCACATTCGAGGCTATGAAGCGGCGTGCTTTGATCACCGTTCCATCCTCCAACACCGCCGCAGTGGCCTGGCCATGGTCCACCAAGATGCGCTCCACGCCTACCGCCTCTACGTAATCCACGCCGTGATGCGACATCATGTGAGCGAGATTGTCCCCCAGCGCATGGGATGTGCCGCGGCACAACTGCGGGTTCACTCCCCACGCGATCATCGCCGGCATCAGATAACCTGTCTGTGGCGCGTCCAGCTCGTATCCTCTCATGACGCCGAGAAATCCGATGAATGCCTGGACGCGCGGATGCTCGAAGTGCTGCACGACAAACTCTTCGGGAGTGGTATCAAAATACTTCAGATACTCCCTTCCCGCCGGCGACTTCTCGAGCAGCGGGCGCTTCTCTTCAAATGGCACGGGAACCGAATAGGTTTCCGGAAACACGACCTGGCTCACAACCGGCTGCCACCGTGTCCAGATGTCGCGGAAGCTCGCCGCGTCTTTCTGCGAGAAACGCGCGATCGTTTCCACCGTGCGATTCACATCGGCGAACCAGCCAAGATAGGTCCTGTCGCCAAAATGATGCACGACACCGGGATCAGGACGGTAATAATGGATGCCAAATTTTTCCAGCTCCAGGTCCTTGTACCAGGGAAGCATCATCAACCCGCGATGAAAAACAGAATGAATGTTATGCCAGAACCCGGGATAGTTGCGATCTTCGTGGGAATCCAAACCACCGCCCACTTCCATGTTTTTTTCCACGACCATGATCTTGAGGCCGCACTTGGCCAGATATCCCGCGCAAATCATGCCATTGTGACCCGCGCCAATGACTACGCCATCGTACTCAAGTATCTTTGTCATTTCCTTATGCCTTGCATGCTTGCGTTACGGCTGGAACGATTGGAACGACTTGAACATTTGGAACTTCAATCGGTTCCAAATCGTTCCAACCGTTCCAGTCGTTCGAGCCGTTCACAAACCCAACTTATAGCTTGAGATCTTCTTTGATTACCTGCCATGCGTTGCGTCCCGACCCGGCGATGACGGCGTCCGCGGGATGTGTCGCAACGCCAATTTGATAGAGCCTCTCGATGGGTGTTCGATAATCGGAAAGCTCCTCGATGGGGCGGTTTGGGCCCATCTGGGACGCTGTTTTCCGCGCTACCCAAACGGATCCACGCCGCATATTAGGCCAGCGCCCGGCTATGTAGAAAGGATCCAGCGCAACCTTCATCTCAATATTGTTTTCGCTCAGGTTGGTAGCGTACCGGCGCCACCTTCCGAGCAGAGATTCCATAAACCCGTGTTTAAGTCTTACCCAATCCTCCGGCTTTCTGCCGTGTAGCTGAAATGGCACCGGAACGAATAGCGAAGCGGCGTGTTTACCCGACGGCGCCTGGAGCGGATCCAACGACGTCGGACAAATCGCATGCAACGAGGGATGCTCGGGAAATTCGCCCTTGCGAATCTCTTGCCACATATTCTCTAGATCTTCGGGGCTTTGCGGTCCCATATTGACGCTCATCGTCAGCCCGACCGCCCCGTCCATTGCTTCGTGCAGCCGGTAGCGGACCGGCGTCTTTAGCGCGAGGTGAACCTGAAAATAGGAGAACTCATCGGGCTCAATGTCTTGAACACGCCGGGTAAAGGTTCGCGGTAAGCTCCCTTCACCGACCATTTCGATAAAGGTGGAGTAAGGGTCCGTATTGGACACCACCGCAAGCCTGGCGCGCCAGGTCCGACCATCTCGCAGGCGAACCCCGACCGCCCGGCCATTTTCCACAAGGATTTTTTCGACGTGGTGCACCGCCCGGATCTGGCCGCCGTTGCGAACGTAGGCGCGCTGCAGGACCTGGGCAATGGAGTGCGAACCGCCACGGGCAAGCTCCGGCTTCTCATCGCCGGCGATCATCCTCAAGACTTCGATGCCGCCCCCGGGATAATCGAGAGCCAGCCCGCGAGGAATGGCCATCTGGGCCAGCACCAAGGTTTTCACAGCAGCATTTTCAAAGAGCTCGTCCACGACCTGGCGTGCACTCAGCTGCCACAGCCGTTTGAATTCACTTCCGGCAGCATCATTGTTGAGAACCTGTTGAGCAGCATTTATGCCGCCCGGCGGCGTATAATAGTAAGGGATAAGATAGTCGCGGATAAGTCTGTGGTAGCGCTCATACGTTTGCCGCCACATTATGGCGTCCTTGGCGGACCATTGCGCGATGGATCGAATCGTATCTTCGAGTGATTGATGCTGCGAAACGGACCGTCCATCCGACAGAAGCAGCGCGTTGATGACGGCGGGAACAACGAATTCAGCGTGATGGCCATCACCCCACCGCAGTTCCTTCCACACAGGCGATCGCTCGCGATTGTCTTGAAAATACGCGAGGGTGTTGTGCCAATACCCGGGCATCGTAATTTCCTCGCTCGCGAGCCGGCCACCGTTCTCGAGTCGTGATTCGCAAATGACCGTTTTCAGGCCGGCCATGCCCAGATAGGTACCAAGAGCGAAAGCGTTTTGTCCGGCTCCTATGAAAATGACGTCCCACTCCTGATCGAGATCAAGCACTAGAACCTCCGCTCAGTCGGTATCTGAAATTCCCATACGGCAATCGCTGCGCGCGCTGTCATCGCACGCCGCTTTGGGGGGATAAGCCATAAGCAATAGGCCATACGCTGCCTTTGTGATTGTCTGTTTCTTGGGCGTTTGGTAACGTACCATAATCGACTATGGACAGCCAAGAAAAGCTCAGAAAAATCCGCGAAGAACTGAGACAGACCTTCATTGAACGGGCTGACTTGATCGACGGCGCGCTCACGGCGCTGCTCTCATCGCATCACGTCTTGGTCATCGGCCCTCCCGGGACAGCCAAGTCGATGCTCGCCGATGAAATCTGCCGCCGCATCACGGGCGCAAACTATTTTCAGTGGTTGCTCACGCGCTTTACGACGCCCGAAGAGATTTTTGGCGCCGTTAGCTTGAAAGCTCTGGAGCAGGACGAGTACCGGCGCGTAACAACCCGCAAGTTGCCCGAAGCGCACATTGCCTTTTTGGATGAGATCTTTAAATCGAATTCATCGATTCTAAATGCGATCCTCACCCTGATCAACGAACGGCTTTTCCACAACGGCAAGGAGCTGGTCGCGGTTCCTCTGCTGACACTTTTCGGCGCCAGCAACGAGCTGCCGGAAGAGGATGAGCTGACGGCGCTTTATGACCGCTTCTTGCTCCGCTTCGTGGTGAACTATATCAGCGAAGACTTCCGTTTTTTGCGCATGCTCGAAGCCCAGCCCCAAACCGAACGAACCGTCTTGACGCTATCGGAATTGGAGGAACTTCTTGCAGAGGTCCGGCGCGTCGCCATCCCGCCGCACGTCTACCGCGGCATTACAGATATCAGGCGCGAACTGAACAAAAAGAACATCCAGGCCTCCGATCGCCGTTATCGGCAATCGCTTACTTTGCTTCAGGCCCACGCCTATCTCGACGGGCGCAATGAGGTATTCGAAAACGATCTTTTCTTCCTCGAGCATGTCTTGTGGCGTGATCCGGCAGAGCACGAGCAGGTGCGCAACACGATTCGCGAATTGTTGCTTGGTTATGAGCAACAGATCACCGAGCTTCTGTACGAGTCCAGGGAGTTACGCGATTCGGCTCTGCGGACCTGGGCATCGAGCGAAGAGAGGGCCCGGGCACTTGTGGAGTTTCACACAAAGCTACGCAACATCCTGGCCAAAGTCGACCAAATTATGGAGCAAGCCAGGCGTATGGGGCGGCCGCTGGATCGCGTTGATTCGGTTCGCGGCGAAATCGAGAAAATCCAAAGGGATATGCTGGAGCAGTTTTGATGCCGCCAACCCGCACCAGGAAATCGACGCCCCGACGGGTATTCGAACCTCTACCGCCGAACAGTTGCTGGGTCGAAAACGACGCCTACGATCGGCGCGTGTTCGCCCACTTGAGATCGGAATCGCAGTCCATGCGGGACCTGGAAGAATCCGGTACCACCCTGCTGCCCCATTTCGGCTCGCTGTTGCAAGACATCTTCTGCATACTATTCAAGTATAACATTAGTTTTCGCCCAGAAGATAGTGTACTGCCAAGCGCACTGCTTAATCAACAGCTTCTCAACAGTATCCGGCAAGGCGAGCAATACGAGTTTCTCCGTGAACAAACCCTTCTCAATGAAGCTCACGCCGGGCTGTCGACGTTGCTCATCGGTGAGCGCCTGCTCGCGGTAATTAAGAACGAAAAACTCCTGACCCGCCGCGACTTGCGCGATCTTTGGGACATTCAAAAGCAAGAAGAGATCTTTACTGACAAGCTGGACCAATATGAAAACGCGCAGACGATTCCCGAGCAGGAGCTGTCCGACGAGGGGAAGAAAGCTTTAGAAAAAGCAAAAAAACAAGTCGCCGGCGAAACTCAAGGCGCCGAAGCGTTGCTGCGCCAAAAAGTCGGTCGGCTGAAGGAAGATCTCAAGCGCAACGAAGGCAACGCGACGCAACGCATGCAGGCCGAGGCGATCAAGACTGCCCAAGAGCTGGAAGACGCCACCGAGCAGGCAGAAGCCTGGGGGTCAGCGCTTGGCGCCGGCGAGCGCTCTCCTCCGGGACAGAAGTTGGAATTGGGACGGCGGCTTGCGGGCAACGAGAAGCTCAAAAAACTCGTACGCATGGTCGGGCGGATGAAGTTCCACGCAATGGCGCTGCGGAAAAAAGTGTTCGAACGCTCCAGTGAGGAAATGCTAGAAGTCGAACAGGGCGATTCCCTTCATCGCCTTCTGCCTCATGAAATGCTGACGCTTCATCATCCGATCCTCAGAAAGGACTTCCAGCGCCGTTATCTTGATCAAGAGTTGTTGCAGTATTCGCTTCGCGGCATCGAAGAAAAGGGCAAAGGCCCCGTGATCGTTTGCCTCGACGGCAGTTCCTCGATGGCCGGCGATAAAGAGGTCTGGTCCAAGGCGGTAACCCTGACGCTACTGGAACTGGCACGCCGCCAGCGTAGACTGTTTCGCTCGATTTGCTTTTCGTCGCAGGAGACACCGCTGCAGGTCCTGGATCTGAATCCCGGCGATCACTACGCCATTGACACCAAGACGGTCATGGATCTGGCCGAGTACTTCCCCGGCGGCGGAACCGATTTTGAGAGGCCCTTGGATGCTGCGCTCGAGTGCCTGAGACAAACCCGCTATAAGAAAGGCGACATCGTGTTCATTACCGACGGCGAGTGTCAAGTGAGCGCGGAATGGGCTGAAGCCTTTCGCAGAGAAAAAGAGAAACTCGGTTTCTCATTGTTCTCGATTCTGATTGACGTCGGTCCAAGTTCGCTAGGAACCTTGAAAGAATTCAGCGATCGTATCACGACGATTAAGCAGTTGACTGGCGACGAAGTCAAAGACATCTTTGTTAAATTCTAATCATGCACAAATTCGCAGCACGCATCGAATCTCGAAACAAATCTAAATGACCCACACTGGGTCAAAATTAGACAAGTTTTCTTGGCATGGTGTTTTTGAGCGTCTAGAAGTGTGCAACCTGCTCTGAGTCAGTCGCGCGTCCGGGCGCCGAGGCGTGGCCGCCGGGAACGCAGAACCTTTTTGCTGGTTTTCCCAGTGACCGCTGCACGCATCCGCACCAGGCGGTGAACCATAATAGCACTCCAGATCGCATTCGGGTGAGTCAGCAACGGTTTGTGCCTGCACTTCGGGCACGATGCTTGCCGCACGAGTACCAAATCGGATTGAGACACGCGCACCTCAAAAATCGACGAGCAGCGCGGGCACTGCAAAGAACAATTCCAACTGCGGCGTTCCGCAGCCGGAGGTCTGCCATTGTGTTTCATGGTGTCGTGTCTCTCCGTGATGCCGGCTCAGTGCAAGACAAACAGCCCCGTAGCGTAGAGCCCATCACCCTTTCACGACCAAACCGCAGGTGAAGTGACCGTATCTGTGTACGCAATTCACATTCCGCCGCATTTTCTGAGGCATGCACCCGCTATTGGGGATACCGCCGTTACATTATGTGGGATCGCGAGCCATGTTCAGCCGACGAATTTCACAAATGAAACAGATCTGAAAACAGCTGGTGTCACACCTAGGACAGGACCACCCACGGGGGCTCTCCGCTCCCCAAAGCGAGACCGAGAACCGAGACCCGCGACCCGAACAATAAAGCTGCTGTACGGTAAAAAAGTGCCATGTGTAGATGCTGGACTACACCTCGGCACTTCCAGCGCCGCTGGTCGACGCTGCGGCCGCAACAATGATGCTTTTAATTTTGAAGACTTAGACACGCCTCCACGCAAGGAAGATGATTGGCATAGGGGTTGCGTTTCCCCGGGAAAGAGATTGACGCAGGTAAAAGGCCTGACTATGTATGAATTTTTGTTGCTCGCCCTTGTGATCATTTACGTGACTATCTCATACCGGCCTAACTCTAAGAAGCGCACAGCCAAGGCTCACATCTATGACAATTCAATTCAATCCCCTGCTGCTGCCACCGCCAAGCAACGAATCCGTCATGCCTCTGAACGTGACCGGTGATGAAATGCTGTCGCATCAGTGCGCTCCCTGAAGGTCGACCCACGCGGGCTTCGGCCAGCCACTATATACATCCTTTGATACTGATCATGTGCCGTTTACTTTTCATCGCGAAGATAACAATTGAGCGCTTC
>CAYPHJ010000040.1:0-24848 GCA_964410485.1 uncultured Syntrophobacteraceae bacterium | reverse complement strand
GATACTGATCATGTGCCGTTTACTTTTCATCGCGAAGATAACAATTGAGCGCTTCTTAGCAGACAGTGACTTTTATCGCGTCCTTACTTCGCCACTCATCTAAGAGCGTCTCCACATACACTCTTGTATGGCTGTGTTGCGCTATAAAGGCCACCTCGTTGTTGCCGACGGTCAACCGTACGAACGTAGCGGGCTCTGGTTGCCGGTGGCAGATATAAGTTGGGAGGGTGAGAACGGCAGCGGCTCCCAACTACTGGATGCTTCAGTGCTCTTGTTCGAGACCAGAGAGGCCGCAGAGCGGTCTGCCATGGATATGGCTCGTTCATGGATTGACGAGCGGCGGCGAAAAGCTACTGGTTAGGGCCGGGCCATGTCCTCCGCCCCTATGAATCGGCGCCGTTGTGCCCATTCGGGCGCGGGTGCGAATTCTTTTCTATGATGATGCCTACAATAGCTTTGGAAACAGGTCGATTGTCCAAGCGGCGGGGCAAAAGATTGCCTGGCATGCTGATTGCTCCACCTCGCAGCGAGACTCCCGTAAAACCGCAATTCCTGTGCGGGATGTTTCACGGACGGAGGTGGGCAGGACAGGTCGCCGTTAATACTCCCCCGCGCCTCAGGCCGGCCCTATCTTGCCCGCCTCTTCAGAAGCTCGTCATCCGCAGCATTTCCCACAAAAACCGTCCTCTCGCAAGTGTTCAGGAAATTTTTGCTTTCTCCGGTTGGTTCCATTCCTGTCAGATGATATACGGCTAGTGCCTGTCCGGGAAACCAGGGGAACCAACGAAGCGCCGAAACCGAGTCCGCGAAGGAAGTCATGTCGCAACTCATCAATGGGTGCATCGAATGCGCTCGGTGCAGGAATGAGATTCAACACGGAGATGAGTTCAATTGCTTTCACTGTGGCGCAAGCCTATGCGACGGTTGTTTGTTGAACCATGAAGATGAGTGTTGTACTTCAGTAGTCTCGCGGGCTTAATGCCGCGTCGGCTAAACCGCCGCTCGCGGTGGACGGCGTTAAACGGAAACGTTGAAGGGCTTCAGGACATACTCCAGCACGCCAAATTTTCAATCTCTGTGTTTCAAACCCTCGTAAACCTTTTCCGCTGTGATCGGGAGACTTTTTATTCGCACACCACAGGCGTCTGCCACCGCATTGGCCACTGCCGCCGCCGTCGGCACATTAGCCACCTCGCCAATGGCAAGGCTATTGTACGGGCCAGGCCCGCTTGGCACGGCTTCCATGACAGAGGTCTTCAAACGGGGAATATCCTGAATGTTCGGAATTTTGAACTCGCCGAAATTCGTCGTCGTTATACGGCCCATCTTCGAGCTTCATCTCTTCGGTGAGCGCATAACCCAAGCCGAACACGATCCCGCCATCGATCTGACCCTGATGCATTAGCGGGTTGATCACTTTCCCCGTTGTATGCGCGGAAATCATCTGCCTGAGAGCGATCTGACCCGTCTCGGGATCCACGTGCACTTCCGCGATCTGAGCGGCGATGGACGCATCGTGAGCCTTCTCGGTGCTTTTGGTTTTCCAGTGCCTGCTCCGAAATCCGAAACAAACCGAACCGAAAATCCTAAAATCCGAAACTCAGACTTGTTTTGCATTTTGTGCTATTCAATCATTGAGATTTCTTTCGGATTTCGGATTTCAAGTTTCGAGTTTCTCTTTTCTTCACCAGCAGGAGGTCGCATGTCCGAACCCACGGTCGTCTGTCCACAATGCAAATCTGAAATTAAAATCACCGAATCCCTCGCCGCGCCCTTATTGGCTTCCGTTCGCCGCGAGTATGAACAGCGGCTCACACAAAAGGATGCCGATATCAGCCGCCGCGAAAAACTCCTCCGCGAACGAGAAGAGCACATTCATCGCGAAAGACAATCGTTGGAGGAGGAGATCGCCGCCAAGCTGCGGCAAGAACGGGTCAAAATAGCCGCCGAAGAGCATCAGAAAGCCAAGCTCACACTGGGGAGCGAGCTCGAACAAAAAGCCAAAGAACTCAACGACCTCGAACAAGTATTAAAAGATCGAGATGAGAAGTTGGCCGAGGCCCAGAAGGTACAGGCGGAAGTCCTTCGGAAACAAAGGGAACTCGATGATGCGAGGCGTGAGTTGGAACTGACCATCGAAAAGCGAGTCCAAACGGATTTGGCTGCCGCGCGGGAGAAGGCCAAAAAGGAAGCGGAAGAGGAGTTGAAGTTGAAGGTCCTGGAAAAAGACCAAACTATCACCGCGATGCAGAAGCAGATCGAAGAGCTCAAACGCAAAGCCGAACAAGGCTCGCAGCAGCTTCAAGGAGAAGTTCAAGAACTGGTGCTCGAGTCCTTGCTGGGCACGAGGTTTCCACGCGACTTGATCCAGCCAGTACCGAAGGGCGAGCTTGGAGGAGACGTGCTCCAGCGAGTCATTGGTCCATTGGGGCAACCATGCGGCACAATTCTTTGGGAATCAAAGAGGACCAAAAACTGGAGCGATGCGTGGCTAAGCAAACTGCGCGAGGATCAACGGGCCGCCAAGGCTGAGATTGCCGTCATTATCAGCCAGACGCTACCAAGAGACGTGGAGACATTTGACTTTGTCGAAGGTGTTTGGGTCGCTCACCCGAAAGTCGCCCTACCCTTGGCCATGTCCCTGCGCCAGACCTTGATTGAAGTCACATGTGTACGCCAGGCCTCGGAGGGGCAACAGACCAAAATGGAAATGGTATACCAATACCTCACCGGCCCGCGCTTCCGCCAGAGGGTACAGGCCATCGTCGAGGCCTTTTCTTCCATGCGCGATGACTTGGATCGGGAGCGCAAGGCAATCACCAAGCAGTGGGCCAAGCGCGAGGAGCAAATCGACCGCGTAATGCAAGCAACCGTGGGAATGTACGGTGATCTCCAGGGAATCGCCGGTAAGACACTACAAGAAATCGAGGGGCTCGAGTTTCAAGGCCTGCTCGATTTCAACGCCGACGACTGACTCCTTGCGATTTAGTTCGGTCGTCATGTCATTCTGAGGCGTTAGCCGAAGAATCTGCTTTTCGTAATCAATTCACTAAAAAGCAGCGATTGCGCCATGGTCTTTTCTCGGAGGCTACCTAAGATACCTTACCACTGCGAAGCCACCGACAAGCAGTATCAGGAAAAGCCAGGTCACCCAATCGAAGTATTTTTCAATCAATGCCTTAACTTGCGTGCCGAACAGATAAATTGTCCCAGCGACCAATAAGAACCGCGCCGAGCGGCCGAGTAACGAGGCGACCACTAGCGTCCCAAAACCGACATTGAAAACCCCCGCTGCAATCGTGAAAACCTTGTAGGGAATGGGGGTAAAAGCAGCTGTCAATATGGCGACGAAAGCGTTTCCTTCATAAAGCTGCTGCACCTGATCAAACACCCCTTGTGAGAAAATGTATGGGATGAAAAGGCCATGGACAACCTGCCACGCGCCATACCCGATCGCATAGCCTAGCATGCCGCCGATAACGGAGCCGACGGAGCAGACGAGCGCGAAACGGAAAGACTTGGCCGGAGACCCCACGCACAGGGCCAACAGCAAAACGTCAGGTGGAATGGGAAAAAAGGATGACTCAGCCAGGGCAATAATGAATAAGGCCCAGGTTCCCCCCGGCCTTTCTGCCCAGCCGATTGTCCATTCGTACAAACGCCTCAACCACTTGGTTGGGCTGATTCTCTCCGCCACTGCCGGCTCAGGATGCATTCGCGAAGAGTGAACTACAAAAACCGAACGAGGTCAACTGATTATTGAAGGAGTTCCAATCGTTCCAGCCGTTCCAATGGTTCCAATCGTCTGACACGTTTTGAACGATTTGAACCGTTTGAACCACATCATTTCATTGCTTCGGGAAAAATCTTCGATTGCTTCTGGATGATACTGAAGAAGCGATCGAGAACCGCCTTGTATTCGTCACCGAGCGATAAGTCCACCCACGCATTGATCTTCTTGAATTGCTCTTTAACCTCGGGATCTGCCATTGCTTTGGCGAATCCATCGCGCAGCATGGCCAAACGTTCGGGCGGAACTCCCGGAGGTGCCGCCACAACCCGGTTGGACTCGAGGCCCGTCAATTCCGGATATCCCAGCTCTGCAACTGTCGGCACGTTGGGAAATTCCGGATCCCTTTTTTCCAGGTAGACCCACAGCGGTCTAATGCTGCCATCCCGAATGAATTGCATCTGGCCAGGGGAATCCATCCCGATGGCCCTGACCTCGGCTTCTCCACGCACAACGGCGGTAGCTGAAGCGGGCGCGCTCGGATAGCCGAGAGTGATCTTGGCCGGAATGCCCATGACCTGGGCGGTAAGCGCGTGCACGAGCCATGATGTTGCGGCGGTAGACTGATCGGCAATGACGACTTCCTTTGCTTTCTGCATGTCCTTGACCGTGTGATAGGGAGTGTTGGCGCCAACGCCCCAGATATACGGGCCGGACGAAATACGCCCGATCCACGAAAGCTCTCGCAGCCGGTACTGCGGCCGGGGCTTGCTAAACAGTTCCGAAACAATAGCGCCGGGAATATTAACGATGGCAATGGTATAGCCATCAGGCTTACTGGCCCACAAAGTATTCCAGGCGATCACCCCGCCGGCGCCCGGCATGTTCTTGATGATTACAGGGACTCCCAGATGTTTGCGCATCCCTTGCGCTACTACCCGGCTGTGCACGTCAAATCCGCCTCCCGGCTGGGAACCGACCAGCCATGTGATCGCCCTCTGAGTGTCTTCAGCGGAAGCAGCCAGAAGGCAATCCGAAATTGCTGCAATAGAGACCCATCCTGCAAGGAAAGCAATTGTCCCACGCATGAGCCATTTTCTTCTCATCGAGCACCTCCGAAGTTCCCGCCGCCGACTTTGTTTCTGCACAACCACGCACCATCGGTTGCAGAAGCAGCATTAACATAGTTCACGCGTTGGGCAGCGGTCAATCTTTGCCACACCGGACTTACTTCCGCCTCGCAGCAGCAGTACGCGAAAACGGAACATTTCAGTCGCTCGCCCCATAAACGCGACAATGTCCTTTTTCGTTGTGTCACACTTAGAACACGGCGGCACTAGTTCTCGTCGTGTCAATTAGCAGAAGATTCTTCTCGCCAAAAAGGCGGTGCTTTCTCTCGCCGTTCGGTAACGTACATACAGCAAAAACGTTTCGCTAAACCGTACGACAGGCCTCGCCATGGCATGGCCATTGCTCCGCTCAACACAAAAAGGAGGAGTTCTTTTATGGAATTACGGTCCAGCGTCGGAGACGGCACGCATACCGAAGATCGGTTCACCAAACAGTTGGAAACTTATACCTCTGAGATTCCATCGTCTGCCTATCTTGGCATCGCCGTGGGCGCAATGATGGCTTCACTGGTATTTCAAATGGCGGGCCAAGGCAAGTGGGGTAACTTCATTGCTCAGTGGGTGCCTACATGGCTGATCATCGGACTTTACAATAAGCTTGTGAAACTCGAAGGGCACGATCGTCTCGACCGTACGTCGCGATAATCTTGCGCCTCACTTCGTGGTTCACGCAGCGCCGACAGCTTTTCGGTAGTAAGATAGATCGACGTAGGTTTCCGCGCGCGGCAGAGGGCTTTCGAAATAGCCCATCTCGGCGCGCAGTTCGATGGCAGCCGTGATCCCCGGAAGGTTCAGCTCGGCTCTCGGGTAAAGACCGTGCTCGGGGTGTATCATGGCGTCGAGGGTGTATTCTGCCGCGGCTCCTGAGAGGCCGTTGTGCTTCTGCAACAGTGCGAGGCAAGCCGCGCGGTTGCGGTGATCAAAACACCACTGGGTGGCTTCAACGTAGGCACGAATGTAGCTCACCAGTGTGTCCGGGTTGCGGGCGGCCCAGGTGCGGCTGGCCGCTCCACACGTCGCCTGATAGACGGGCATCATCTTGGCTCCCTCTAATAAACGACGGCACCCGGCCGTGATCGCTTGACCATCGTATGGCGGAGTGAGGAGCGTGGCGGCGCAAGCTCCTTCCAGCAGCGCCTTGTATCGCCTTTCCACTCCGCCCACCTCAACGAGCACATAATCACTTCTTGCGAGTCCGCGACTGCGAAGCGCCTTTTCCAAAATAAAAACAAATCCGCTAGTGCTGGCATCAACGGCTAGTTTCTGGCCTCGTAGCGCATCCACTGTCAGAAACTCGGGCGCGCTCACAAGGCTCAAAAGACCGCTGTGAAGACCCATGAACAGAAAGAGATCCGAGGTGGAATTTGTCTGGAGATCGGCAATAACGTCATCAGCCCCGGTGTGGCCGACGTCAAAATCGCCCGCGCGCAGCACGTCGGAAAGATATAGAGACCCTGGCGTGTAAGCGGTCTCCACTGTAAGTCCATGCTTGGCGAACAGGCCGTATTCCGTAGCAGCGTGGACGACGAGATTGTACCCCGCCCTGAACTGGATCAAGCGTAAGCGTTTCAGGTTAGCCATCTTGTGCATCCTGTTATCATAACCGGCTGCGGTAAAGAAGCTTCCTTATTGTCTTGCTTGACAAGTCCGGGGGGCGAGATGCTATGCCTGCATGTAAATAGTTTCGGTTCTCGAGTCCGGAGGCTCGCGCAACCTCCCCAACTCGAGGCCCGGGACTTTGGACAGGACATTTTCGGAGATACTAGGACAGACCAATAGCGTTTTTATTCGGAGGCGACCCATGAAACGATTCAACGAGCGTATTAGTTGCCCGCTTGCCGTCGTGACCTTCCTTTACGCCATCCTCTCTGCTGCACAAACCTTGGCAGCTGCGCCGGCACAAAAGCTCCCGCCCGAGGTGGCTAAATATCCCGAACGGCCGATTTCGTATATTGTGCCATGGCCGGCGGGTGGTCGCAGTGATGCCTATGCGCGCATTCTGCAACCGCACCTGGAGAAAGAACTCGGCGTGCCTTTCGTAGTGACAAACCGGACGGGTGGCGTCGGCGTTGTCGGTGCCACTGCAGTCCAAAGAGCCGCTTCCGACGGTTATACGCTCGGTCAATGGACCGGCGCATTGTTTCTCCAGCAATTCACGACCACACCTCCTCTGGAGTGGAAAAAGTCGGCTGGCATTGCCGGTTTGGTCAGAACCAGCATGCTGCTCTCAGTCAATAAAGACCGGCCCTGGAAAACCCTCAACGAATTCGTCAAGTATGTGCAAGCAAACCCGGGCAAGGTACGTCTTGCCACCTCCGGCGTAGGCGCCACAGATAGTATTTACTTTCATGCCTTCCTGCAGGTTGTGGGCGGAGGGAAAGTCACCGTAGTACCCTACGGTGGCGATGCCCCGGCTGCAACTGCTCTGGCGCGAGGAGAATCCGACGTTGCTTTTATCCCGTTGGCCGGGGTCATTGCCTTTAAAGACGACCTGCGGTTCCTCGCGGTTGCTAGTGAGAAGCGCATGGCTCCCCTTCCCCAAGTTCCCACGATGCTCGAGCTGGGGGTCAAGTATGCAGCGTCTGCCCAGGATGCCATGATCGGACCCGCGGGTTTGCACCCCGAAATTCAGAGAAAGCTCGAAGGTGTGGTCAGAACAGTACTTGCGAAAAAAGAGGTCGAAGAGCGGCTCGGGAAGATTTTTCTCGAGCCGAGTTTCCTGAGCGGTAAGGAGCTGCAGGCGTTTGTCAAAGAATGGAATCCCCGCTGGGAGGCTTTGGTAACCGAGCTCGGCTTGCGGAAGAAATAAACAGTTGCCTCGGGAGTCACGCCAGAGCAGGCACCTCACGTACCCTCACCCGCACTTCTCTAAGCGCGAGAGGCTTCTGAGAGTTACATGAAATTCCGTTGCTCTGTAGCAGTGGGCTATGAGGCTTGTCTTCAATATAGTGAACCGACCGAGGTGAGCGTGGTGAAAACCGGGAGCTGGCGGCTATTCAATACGGAAGTTATCTGCGCGCTGGCGCTGCTCGTCACTGTCGCTGGTATTTTTTACTTCAGTCGGGATTATCCGACAATGCCGGGACAATTCAGCGGAAGCCCGGCATTCTGGCCAAGGGCGGTCGCGCTGGTCTTGGCTGTCCTGGCTGTCATCATGTTCATTTCCGGCCTTGTCAGCCCTACAAAAGTGACCTGGCCGGATCGCGCCGGTTGCGTCAAGCTCGTCGCCGTCGTTGCTGTGCTCTACGGCTCGCGCTGGAGTCTGGAGTGGCTAGGCTTCGTCCCATCGATGACTTTGCTCATGCTGATTTGCATGCTTGTGCTCACCGGCAAAGAACAGCTTTCGCTCAAAGCTACACTCGGAATGGCTGGCGTCGCGTTGGGAGTCAGCTATTTCCTCTTCTTTGTACTCGCTTATCTTGCCAGAATCCCCTTACCCCGCGGTACCTGGTTCTGAGCTGAACGATGCGACGGGAAGGGCTTGCCGATTGTGGTGAATCACCATCAATCCATACTCGTCGGAATTCCCGAGTGACTGACTTCGTAGGGAGCTACAAATGGAATGGCTGGCCGATTTGCTAGAGCTTTACCGCTCCGGACTCCCCATTGTCTTTAGCGGCCGTGCCATGCTGTTGATATTTTTGGGCACGTTTATCGGCATCACCTTTGGCTGCCTTCCAGGGATGACATCGACGATGACGCTTGCCATCTTTATGCCTCTCACGTTCGGTCTAACGGCGGGGCACGCAATCGTTTTTCTCGTCGCTATGTATATGGCGGCAGCTTACGGCGGCGCGATCTCGGCAATTTTGGCGAACATCCCGGGGACGCCTTCAGCTGTAGCCACTTGCTTCGACGGCTACCCCATGGCCCAGCGCGGCGAGGCAAAGCGCGCCATGGGCCTGGCTGCGGTGTCATCGTTCGCGGGAGGTATCATCGGGGTGTTTATCCTGATGTTGTTTACTCCCTCGATAGCGCGCTTTGCCCGGGAGTTCGGTTCGTGGGAATTTGCTTTGCTCGGAATTCTGGGCCTCACACTAATCGCGTATGTCGCCGGCGGCGCTTTATACAAGGGTCTGGCGGGAGGCGCAATTGGTCTTTTGATTGCCACGGTAGGACAGGACGTGATAACTGCTTACCCGCGGTTTGTTGGCACCACAACCGAGCTTCTGGGTGGCTTTGATCTGGTCGTTCTGTTGATAGGTTTTTTCGGCGTCGCGGAAGTCTTCAGTCAGATCGAATCGGGACTGAAACTAACCGTTCTGCAAAATATCAAGGGCGCGTTTGGGCCGGTGTTGCGTGACGTGGCGCGCCATTGGACCACGCTCATACGCTCAGCTTTGCTTGGCACGATCATTGGCGCTATTCCAGGACCTGGGGGAGGCGTTGCCAATATCACAAGCTATGCCATAACGAAACGGCTATCGCGTGAAAGACATTTGCTCGGCACGGGCACACCCGAAGGAGTTATTGCCGCGGAAACCGCCGACAACGCTAGCGTTGGTGGGGCGTTGATCCCGACGTTGACGTTTGGCATACCGGGCGACTCGATGACGGCAGTCCTCCTTGGCGCAGTAATGGTCCACGGGCTTTTACCGGGGCCGAGGTTGTTCTTGGAAAATCCGGACTTTGTCTCGGCCATATTTCTGGGTCTGCTTGTCGCGCTGATCTTTATGGTGTTGCAGGCCCTGCTACTGGCCCCTGTATTTGCGCGCCTCTTGAGCTTTCCGCAACCCATTGTGATGCCGGTCATCTTGGGTCTCTGCTTTACGGGGGCATATTTGTCCCAAAACAGCTTTTTTGACATCGGGGTCGCTCTTGCAACCGGGGTTCTCGGCTACCTCCTGAGAAAGGTCGATATCCATCCGGCGCCAATAGTTCTGGGGATCATTCTTGGGCACATTATTGAGGACAACTTCCGCCGGGCGCTCCTCTTGTCTGACGGAAGCCTGCTTCCGTTCGTGACAAGGCCCATCAGCCTCGTTTTGACATTGATCATTTTTCTAGTGATATTGGGCCCGCTTGCCGGTCCGCTCGCGCGTGGGACGAGAAAGTGGAGAGAGGCTAGTTGAGAGTAGAATGACGCGTGTCACTCATCCGATCACACGACCTTGCCTGGCTAACCATTCAACTCTGCTCTATCTTCCAGCTACTGTTTGCTGTTCCTGATCAACTGTCTGATTCTATCCGGACCGAGCGGCAGTTCCCTTATCTGGATACCAAGCGCTCTGAGCGCATGGCTTACAGCATTCGCCAGCACCGCGCCCGTTCCTACGATGCCCCCTTCTCCTGCGCCTTTGACGCCTAGAGGATTGAGCGGCGAAGGAGCTTCCTCGAGCACCACCGTTTCAATGGGCGGCACATCCGTGCTCGATGGCAAGAGATAATCCCGGAACGTCGTCGTCAGCAGCTGCCCATTCTCGCCGTAAACAAGCTCCTCCAGGAAGGTCCCACCGATTCCCTGGGCAGCAGCGCCAACAGCTTGGCCGTGGACGAGCAGCGGATTGATGCAGCGGCCAACGTCCTCCACTACCATATACCGCAAAATCTCTATAATACCGGTGTCCGGTTCCACCGTTACGTGGGCAAGATGAATTCCATAACTGTGGGTCAGCTTATTGGAATTGAAGTACGCGGTCTCTTCTACCTCGGGCTGTCCTGGGTTCTGTCTCACCGATTCACGCACGAAAGCGACGAGGTCCTTCAGAACCATCGCTTGAGATCCGCTCTGTTTGCGGTAAATCGTCCCCGCCTGCAGCTCCAACTCCGACGCTTCCGTACCGAGCTGTTCCGCAGCGATTGTCAGGAGCTTTTGCTTGAGCTTTTGCGCGGCCAAATACACCGCGTTGCCGCACATCACGGTTCCCCGGCTTGCAAAAGTACCCCAACCGAAGGGAACGAGATCGGTGTTGCCGTGAAAAACCGCGATCCATTCCATCGGCACGCCGAGCGTATCGGCGCAAATTTGCGCCATAGCGGTCTCGTGCCCCTGCCCCAGCACGTTGATGCTCAAGTAGACCGCCACGCTAGGGCCATCGCCGACAACGATGCGCGCGCCTTCATACGGCTCCAATCCTCCGGTGTTCTTGACGAAGTACGCCAGCCCGATCCCATGGTAGCGGCCGTTCTCGAGCTGTCCTTGTAAGGCCACCAGTCGATCATAGTCGAACTGCTCGAGTGCATGGTTCAAAGCGCTGGGATAATTTCCGCTGTCGAGCACGGTTGCGTTCGCCCCAGGGCGGGTGATCCCGATCTCGTACGGCATCTCCTCGGGTGCAACGAGATTTTTACGCCTCAGCTCCACGGGATCGATGTTCAGGTCCGCTGCCACCATGTCGAGCAGGCGCTCGCGAAAAAAACAAGACTCATAACGACCGGGGGCACGGTACGTTCCCATTCCGGTCTTGTTCGTCATCACGCAGTAGACTTTGCACTCGTAACCTGGAATTCGGTACGGTCCCGTCAGAAGAGCCGCCGTCGAGCATGGCACCAATCCTCCATGGGTGCGCACATAGGCCCCCATGTTGCCGTAGATTTTCGCCCTGAGCGCGAGTAGGGTTCCATCTCGATTTGCTGCGATTTCCAGCTCGCACTGGACTTCCCGTGAGTGATTGGCTGCCATGAGATGCTCGCGCCGGTCCTCGATCCACTTCACGGGCCGTCTCAGCCGCATCGAAGCAAACGGAACCAAAAAGTCTTCGGGATATAGCTCCCCACGGATGCCGAAGCCGCCACCGACGTCGTTTTCAATAAAGTGCAAGTTGTGCTCCGGAAGCCTGAGAAAGGAAGCAATGACCTGGCGGTTGTAGTGGAGCAGCTTCGTCATCCCGTAGACCGTCAGCTCCCTTTTTCCCACATCGAAGTCCGCGACCAATCCTCGGGTCTCCATCGGATTGCCCGTATGACGATGGACGCGGAAGTGCTCGCGGCGCGTGTACTCGGCGGTTTCGAACAGCCTGCTCACCTCGCCGATGGAGATTTCGTGCACGGCCGCCAGGTTCGTCCCGGTCTCCTCATGAACGAGAACTTCATCGCGCATCGCAGCGTGCAGATCGAGCACCTCGGGTAAATCTTCGTAATCCACTTCGATTGCATCGAGCGCGTCCTCCGCAAGGTAGCGGCTTTCTGCGACTGCCACCGCGATCGGCTCCCCCATGTAA
Source organism: uncultured Syntrophobacteraceae bacterium (assembly GCA_964410485.1). Lineage (GTDB taxonomy): Bacteria > Desulfobacterota > Binatia > UBA9968 > UBA9968 > CAYPHJ01. The sequence continues at coordinate 12,828 of CAYPHJ010000040.1, read as the reverse complement.
TGAACCTTGTCTCGCGCGAGAAGCGGTTGGACGTAGTGCTCCAACCCGGGCAGCTTGTACATGCGCATCGGCACGGACACGGCCATCTCGCCCACATCCTTCAACGTAAAAACCCAGGCGACTCCTGGAAGAGCCGCTGCTTTGCTTGTGTCTATGGCACGGATACGCGCATGAGCCCGCGGGCTTCGCAAGACCGCCGCATGCAACATTCCAGGCAGCTTTATATCATCGGCATAGGTCGCCGTGCCGGTGATAAAGCGGATGTCCTCGCGCCGTTTTATAGAAGCGCCGATATAGCTCTTCGCCATGTTGGCTCCGTGCTGCTAGCCCGTCCGAAGTTCGAGGTTCGAAGTTCGAAGCTCAGGGAAAAACTTCGTGTCCTTCGTACCGCTCGCAATTCATTGTCATCGTGCCAAGAGCGCCAAGCCGCAAAGAATATCCTATCTTTAGTTTGGCGCCTGTGTGGCGCTCCCTTCGACCTCGCTCAGGGCTGCTTTACGGCTTTGCGCGAGACACTCTGCATTTAGTTCTGCCGCCTAGCGCGGTTTCTTTCGACTACCGGCCATCTTTTCGGCTGCTTGCAAAATCGCCTGCACGATCGGCTGGTAGCCGGTGCAGCGGCAGATGTTGCCGGAGATGGCCTCACGCGCCTCGGCCTCCGACGGCCCAGGCGTTTCCCGTAGAAAAGCGTACGCTGTCATGAGAAATCCGGGCGTGCAAAAACCGCACTGAAGCGCATGGCGGTCCTGAAACGCCTCTTGCAGCGGATGGAGATCGCTTCCCGAGGCGAGTCCCTCTACCGTCATGATTTCCGCTCCATCCGCCTGCACGGCAAGGAGCAAGCAAGAACGCAGCGCCTCGCCGTTCATCAGAACCGTACAGGCACCGCAAACACCATGCTCACAGCCGAGGTGGGTTCCCGTGAGGTCCAGCTCTCCGCGCAAAAAATCCGCAAGCGTCATCCGCGGCTCGACGGCGCTTTCATAGCTTTTCCCGTTGACTTTCATTGTGATTGCTTGTCTTGCCGTCATGGCTTCACTTGCCTGGCTCGCCCGACCGCCTTCTCGAGGGCTCGCCGCGTCAGCACTGCGGCAAGCTCCTTACGGTATTCCGCGGAAGCATGCACATCGGAAATCGCATCAACATCGGCGGCGGCTATATCGGCCGCTTCGTTAAGTGCGTCCTCGTTCAGTCTGTTTCCATTAAGGCAGTGCTCGGCTCGCGCCGTTCGGAGCGGCTTCTCGGCGGCGCCAAAGATGGCGATGCGCGCATCCCGACAGGTCTCCTTCTCATCGAATTCCAGCATCGCGGTGGCACCGATCATGGCGAAGTCTCCCCGGCGCCGGGCAATTTCCTCGATGCCCCAACCCGTGCGCGGCCGCGGCGCGGGTAGTTGAATTTCGGTGAGTAGTTCGTTGGGCTCGATGGCTGTTGTCATGTACCCGACAAAGAAATCTTCGGCCTGAATGGCCCGTTCGGTTTTCGTATTGCGCACAATGAACTTAGCTTCGAGGGCGAGCGCGACGGCCGGTAGCTCCGCGGCGGGGTCTGCGTGAACGAGACTGCCTCCGAGCGTGCCGCGGTTGCGTATCTGAAAATGACCGATAAGCGTAGTCGCTTCTCTCAAGAGCGGGCAGCGTGCGGAAACTTCTGTCGATCGCTCGACTGCTCGCTGCCGCGCGAGGGCTCCTATAACGAGCCCGCCGTCAGCTCCGACTCGAAAAGACGCGAGGCTGCCGATGCGGTTGATATCGATGAGGACGCCGGGGCGAGCGAGGCGCAGATTTAAAAGCGGCATCAGACTCTGGCCGCCGGCCAATACCTTTGCTTCGTCGCCATGCTGGTCGAGCAGTTCGAGCACCCCGACGACGTTCATGGGCGCAAAGTAGGCAAATGGAGCCGGTTTCATCGATCGAACCGCTATCAAATGCGACCACACATATCAAACAAATTGAGCGAAGGGACGCGCCAACGGCGAACACGGGTCCCTGGGCAATCCGGACTAACCGCCGAACAGCCGTCTAATTTCCACAATCACTTCCTTCGAAGTGCCAGTGACCAACCTTTTCATGACCTGCTCGACATGTTCACCGGAGGAGGGCGACAGTTCATCACCTGTTTTTTTCGTCATGTCCTTCAACTGCGGGTCCTCTACGACGTCGCTAAACGCTTTGCGCAGAATGCGCACGCGCTCGGCGGCTACTCCCGGTGGCACAGCAAACGCGCGCGTCACCTCGTCGGGCGCGGTGAATGCCTCTGCGATGGCCCGCTGGCGTTCGCTTTTGAGGAATGTCCGAATAAGAGGAACGTCCGGCAAATCTTGCGCCGCCTTGTCCCCGGTCTGAACGATAACGTCTGTGAGCGCCCGCCCGGCCCCTTCCGTTCCGATCTGGTGCAGGGGCCTGGCTGTAATTCGCATGGCATCCCAGGTGGAGCATACCCCATCCAACTCGCCTTGCTGCATGGCGCTGTAAATGGGAGCTGCGCCCGCGTAACCCGAGACAATTTGTACCCGGGCGCCGATTTCCTTCAAAAACGCCGCCCAGATGTAATTCGAAGATCCCGGCGCGGTTGCCCCGAAGTGAAGCGGCTTACGTTGGGGCTCGAAAATCTCCGAGAAACTCTTTAGCCCGGCTTCTTTTCGTACCATGCAGGCGACGTTTACGCTTTGCAGGCTTCCTAGCCAGTTGAATTTCGCTTTGTCGAATTTTATTCCCGACAACCCGGTCAGCTGCGGTAATACCAGAGACGGATTCAAGATGGCCATGGTTGTACCGTCTTTCGGCGCAACATTGTAGAGGTAGTTGGTGGCTACTGCGCCGCCGCCGCCAGGCATATTTTGAACCAGCACACTTGGGCTCCCTGGAATATACCCGCCGATACGCCTGCCCACGATTCGCGCGAGGCGATCGTACGCCGCACCGGGCGCATACGGAACAATTATACGTATTGACTTATCGGTGAACCGATCATAGTCAGCGGCACCACCAGCCGCAGGTGAGGGTTGAAACATCGCTTCAAACAGGAAACAAAGTCCAACCAGCCACCACGGAAAAACCCTGGACGTACCTTTTATCCTCATGGCGCCCTCCTCGATTCAAAGTCAGCCCGAGCTTATTTCACGATGGCCTTTTGTCAAGAGCGCGCGGTTGGCTGTGGGTTGTCATGGGCCGGACGGTAAGCCGCCCGCATCTTTGGAGCTCCCCCACGGGCCATTCCGTTATGCCTCGGTTTTTAATATGATCGGTCCCGCTCCTCCCCCGCGCTTTTCAAGTTTGGCCGAGGTGGTTTCGAGTCGGTATAGGTAGCCACGGTGGGTCTCTGGTTTATTGTTTGACATTTATGCTAGTTTTGCAGCCAAGGAAAAAGTCAGAAAGGAAGGAGGAAAGATATGAGACACAAGATGATCGTGCTCAACCGCGAAGGCGATTTCAGCGTGGAGTGGGATCCGAAGGCACGGGCGGAGATCGAACGGGCCACTGCGGAGTTCGAAAACCTCCGCAAACAGGGGTATGTCGCTTTCCCCTTCAAGGGCGGGACGAGGCTCGATCTCTTCGATCCGGAGCAGAAGGAGATCGTCATGGTCCCCCGGTTGATAGGGGGATAAAAAAGACATGGGGCGCCGAAGCGCACACACAAAGGCCACCACGCTGCTGAAGAGCTTGCTGACACCACGACAGAGACAAGACTTTGAAGCTAAAGGCTGGTTCGACGTGCGAGGTTCTTTAGGGCGAAACTACCGGGTGCGCGGGCCCAATGAGTACTTCTGTAGCGTGCAAAGGATCGGAGCTCTCGGTTTGCGATCTCGCAGGCGGTGTTTTGAAACAAGCGAAAAACTCCCAATGCCGGACCTGTTGCTCGCGGCCAAAATCTGGCTCGAGCGAGACGAGCGCGAGTTTTTCGCGATGATCATGTCCAAACGGCGGCTGCGATCCTTTTTCTGCTACGCCTCTCGGCGCGAAATGCGTTCACTGGCAGCGTCCCGTCGCATCGAGTTCGGATAGCGCGCCAGGCCGATCAGTCTTTAATATGCCGTCTCAGTATGGGCATCTGCTTTTCTACATAGTCCATTAGCTCCTCGACCAGAGCAGTCGTGTCCTTGCTCCCGAGGGGCGACAAGTCCGGGGATCGCCCGGTTTTTTCCGCCCATGCCTTAAACTCAGGATCCTTCAAGGTCTGGAGCAAGGCCTTCTCCAGACGACCGAGTATTTCTGGAGGCGTGCGGGGCGGCGCTATGATCAGCCGGTGCGTTTGCAGCACCGACAGCTCGGGGTACCCCAGCTCAGACGTTGTCGGGACATCCGGCAGGAGCGGGAATCGTTCTTTGCCGTAAACAAAGACCGGCCGGAGCAAACCATCCTTAACCCAGTCTATAACTGAGGTGATCGACAGGGTGCCGGGACTTTCGAGCTCGCCCCGCTGAATGGCCGTGACACTCTCTGCCGAGCCGGCATATCCGCTCAGGAACTGGAACGGGAAACCCATCGCTTCGGCCGCCAAGAAGGTCATCATCGCCCCGCCGGCCGTTCTTCCGGTCATTCCCACCCACACGGGCTTTTTGGCTTTCTTGAGGTCCTCCACCGAGCGAACCGCGCTATTCGTGCCCACAGTGAATGTAGGCGTCGAAGCCAGGTATCGTCCGACCCAAGAGAACCGTCTCAGGTCAAACGGAAGTTGCCCCATGAAATGGAACGGGACAAAGCCGATGAAATTGAGCACGCCAAGCGTGTGCCCGTCCGGGTTAGCGAGAAATACTCGGTTCGCACCGATCCGCCCCCCGGCTCCGGGAATATTCATAACAATGACATTCTCGCCAAGATATTTGGGCATGATCCGGGCTATGGCCCGCGCTTCAATATCGAAGCCTCCACCGGGCCCGGAATGTGCCACCATAACAAACCGCTCGCCCGGACGGTGAAACGCTTCTACGGGCGAAACCGCGGCCACCATCATGACTGCAATCAGGGTTAGGCAAAATACTCCGCGAAAAGCTGCCGGCTTTTTCATCGTCGCATCTCCTTTGAGATCCTTCCTCGGTTTTTTTTGCTTTATGTAACACCCTTACCAAAACCTGCGTACCCTACTCCTTAGAGCCTTTACGATAGAGCCTTTACGATCTGCACGGGGCGAAACGAGCTGTATCGTTGCTCTACGAATCAACTTATGTCAAGACATGGGCAGTGCTAGCTTCCGCTCCCGAGGGTTAAGAAGATTGTCTCAAAAATGATACATGACTCCGCGGTAAACTGCGGTTTACGCCATATGCTTGTTGGCATTCGAGTTGCTCACGACATTGACCAAGGAGGAGATTATCGATGAGCACTAATCGAATTGGGGTCGCTTTCGTTCTTCCTTTGATGCTGGCGCTCTGGGGTTGTGAGCACATCGCTCTTGTCGGAAGGCCTCACATTGATCCCACAGGCGAGCTCAGCCGAACCAGCCGGGAACGAGCCGTTCCCAGCGATAGAGGACGCCAGGAAATTATCGGAACGGTAGAACGGATTGATGAGGCCCGCAACGACATTCATCTCCGCACGACCGAGGGACAAATGATAGTTGTCAAGTACGACTCGGCGACCACCGTTTATAATCGCGAACGGCAGTTGCGCGTGGCGGATCTACGCCGCGGCGATTTGATTTTGCTTCGGCTCGATCGAAATTCGCGTGGCGAGCAGTACGCGGACTTGATCCGGATGAACGACAGGAACGCCACAGGGCGATAAGGACATTCTCAGCTTTCCCGTGCGACGCAATTCCGGCTCTAACCGTGCAGACGATCTTCAGCGCCGAGCGGGCGAGATGCCCGCGGCGATCATTCGGACCCGATGGCGTAAGTAATATGGAATACGAGTACTTTGGCTTTCGCGAGCCGCCGTTTAACGTCACACCCGACCCTCGCTTTTTTTACAATCACTCTGTTCACCAAGAGGCCCTCGCGACTCTTCGCTACGGAATCGAGGCGCGCAAGGGCTTTATAGTGATCACCGGCGAAGCGGGAACCGGCAAGACCGTGCTGCTGCGTCTGTTAATGCGCAGCCTGAGTCCAGCCGTCCGCACCGCCTTTATCTTTAACAATACCCGGGTGACGTTTGCTGGTCTGCTCCGAACGGTTCTGCATGATTTAGGGTTGACTCCGCTCGGCGACGATAGAGTCTCATTGACCGCGCAGCTCAATGATTTCTTGCTCCAACAACTCGGGGAACGCCGTATCGTCTCGCTGATCATCGACGAGGCGCAAGACCTGAGTCATGACTTGCTCGAGGAGATTCGCCTTCTTTCCAACTTCGAAACCGACAGTGACAAACTGCTCCAGATCGTGCTCGTGGGGCAGCCGGAACTCGATACAAAACTCGATGGGTCTGCGCTGTGGCAATTGAAGCAGCGGGTCATTCTGCGGCGGCGGCTCACGCCTCTTGGTAATGCTGAGGTCGGTCCATATATCCTTACGAGACTGCACGTTGCCGGCTACGGAGGAGAACAGCTCTTTGAGTCGCGCGCGATTCAAAACATTGCAGCCTACGCCCGCGGTATTCCGCGTGTTATCAATGTGATTTGCGATAATGCCCTGGAGTGTGCCTGGCACGCAAAAAGTAAAGTCGTTACAGCAGCGATGGTGGACCGAGTCGCTCGGAATCTGCAGCTTCATGAGCCGACAGGCACGCAGGTCGAATTGACGAACCAGCCGACCGCTACCAGCAATGGACGACAATCAGGCGCGGACCGGAGCCTCGAGACCGCTGATTTGACTGAGACATGGCAACCCATCACACCCGGTCCCATCCCCGATCATCCCCGCGCGATCGCGATTAACCGTACCGCCGTCGGCCCGCAAAATCGCCCCTGGCTCGGGCTTGTCACGCTGCTCTCCCTTACGACCTTGACCGCTACAGGTTTGCTTTTTTATTCGCACCAAATCAATCGGTCACAATCCCCGTTTGTGAGCGAAGAAAGCTCCAGCATCCTTCCGCAAGCCTTTGAGCACGATGTCGTGAGCCTGCCGAGTGCACAGTCACAACAGCCCGGTAAGAGCTTTCGCGGTGAGCGCTCTAATTCCGCGCAACCAATGCCCGCGCCGCGTGAGAAGGATTCAGCGGCGATAAAAACGGATGCCACAACCAATTCGGTTCATTCGACTCCACTGGAGGGCACCAGACATCTGCGACAGACCACGAGATCAGCTAGTAGCCAATCGTTGCGACCCGATTCCTCTAGGTTAGAAACAAAGAGAAGCCGAGCTGATGTTGGGACCGCAGAAAACAACCAAGCGCTCACTCCGAGAGAAGCTTACCTCGAGGTGATGAGCGCTTCCGCGGTTCGGAACCGGCCACGACCCGATGCGGCGATCACCGCCACTCTCCAACCAGGCACCTGGGTCAAGCTGGTCGCCGAACACGGCGATTATTTGCAAATCCAATCACTCAATGACAGCGACATCGCGGGATACGTTCAACGCGCACACGGGCACTTTGAACCGTTGCGCGTAACTCTCTCCCCGATGAGCCGGCAGCCCATGGCGGTAAAATCCAGTGCAGGCGCAGCCGACGATCAGCTTTTGGAAAGAGCCGCACGTATAGGCCCCAGTGAAGCTTACTTTGAGGTAATAACCACTTCCGCGGTTCGGAACCGGCCACGACCCGATGCGGCGATCACCGCCACTCTCCAACCAGGCACCTGGGTCAAGCTGGTTGCCGAACACGGCGATTATTTGCAAATACAATCACTCAATGACAGCGACATCGCGGGATACGTTCAACGCGCACGCGGATCTTTGGAGCCGCTGCACGCAAAACCGCCGCCGAAAAGCTGGTAGTCCGAACCGCTGCCCCGGCAACTCAGCGCGCCGGAACGGTCCAAAGATAAACCGAGCGCTCTCGCCGCTCGCTCTGAACGCGTACCGTTTGTTGCGGCTCCCAGTCACCCATATCGTGCCAATGCGAGACAATGCGCGTCCCCGGGCTGAGCTCTTTCAGAAGCTTGGGGCGCAGTTTCAAATTGAGCTCGCGCGAGAGAAACAGCATGACCACGGTGGCGCTGCTAATATCTGTCTTGAAGAGATCCTGATTCAGGAATTGGATGCGATCGGCCACCCCGGCCGCGCGCGCGTTCTCCTGGCTATCTGCGATGCGCTCCGGATCGATATCGACGCAAACGCCGCGCGCATCAAACTGGCGCACCGCTGCGATGACTATACGCCCATCACCACATCCCAGGTCATACACTATATCGCCGGCTTTCACGTTAGCCAGACGCAACATCACCTGCACCACATCCGGGGCCGTGGGCTCATAGTGCACATCAGGTCTGCGCAGCCCGCCCTCCGGCTCGCAGCCAAACGCGACGAGGAAAAGCGCCGCGATAGCACACACAGTGATTCGTCCCGTCTTGCCGCGTATGGCCATGTAAGTACCCCCTCTCCTTTGCACGGGAAAAATACTCCGAATCTTGGTTGCGGCGCAGCCGCTCCACGTTTAATGTGACCGGGCGACATGAAGACTTCGAGGCTGCTCGTCTTTTAGAAGTCCGGCGCGCACCTAGCCAATTGAGGTGATGTTAGTTGACCCGGACCGGGAATAAAAGGGCTTTACTCTCTGACGTGGAACGATTGGGAAAAACTCTTCTAACGGCCGCGAGTGTGGCGGCAGTAACGGCCACCCTGCTGCCTCTTATGCGCCATCAGGCGTGGTGGATCAGGGTCTTCGACTTTCCCCGCGCGCAGATCGCCTTGGTCGGCGCTCTGGCTTTGGCCGGGGATATTATTTTCAGGACGAATCCCGGGATGAACAGTAACGCTCTGCGTGCGATTCTGGGCGTGGCTGTGGCCTATCAGGGCTACATGATTTACCCGTACACCCTCTTTGCTCGCAAGCAGGTTCAGGCGGCTAGGCGGTCCGACAAAGACAGGAACTTGAGCTTACTGATCGCCAACGTGAGAATGCAAAACCGCAATGCTGCGGGCCTGCGACAAATCATCTGCCAAACGGATCCGGACGTTGTTCTCGCCGTGGAAACAGACGAGTGGTGGCAAAGGGAGCTTGGCGAGCTTCAACGCACATACCCCTTTACCGTTTACCAGCCGCAAGACAACACCTATGGCATGATTCTTTACTCAAAGCTGGAGCTTGTCGAGCCGAAAGTTCGGTTCTTGGTTGACGAGGGGGTGCCGTCGATTCGCGCCGCTCTCAGATTACCGGCTGGAACACGAGTTCGGCTTTACTGCCTCCATCCAAAGCCGCCGGTGCCCCAGGAAAACCCGCGATCCGCCGAGCGGGATGCTGAATTGCTGTTGGTGGGCAGAGAGGCCGCGCGACAAAGGATGCCGGTGATCGTTCTGGGCGACTTGAACGATGTCGGCTGGTCGCGAACGAGCTTTTTGTTCCAAAGAATCAGCGGGCTACTCGATCCGCGTATCGGTCGCGGGTTGTACAACTCCTTTCACGTGAGTTATCCGTTCATGCGCTGTCCGCTGGATCATTTTTTCCACTCGACTCACTTCAGACTCATTGAGCTACGGCGGCTGCCGCACTTTGGCTCCGACCACTTCCCGATGTACATTGCTCTGAGCTACGAGCCCGATGCCGAACAGGAGCAAGAAGCACCCGAAGCAGACACGGCCGATGAAGCGGAGGCGACTGAAAAGATTAAAGGCCTTGATGGTGTCCATCATCCCTGATCTCCGGGCGTAACCTCCCTCCCGCGTGCCAGTTCCGGAAATTTCGCTAGCATGGCTTCGTTGGGCATGGCTTTGAGCCTTATTCCCAATTCCTGAGAGAGCATTATGGCATTGGCCGCCGAGCTCGCGCGGGCGTGATTATTGAAAAACACGAAGGCCTTCTTGACACCTGGCTTGCTCGTCGCAGCTTTTATCCCTTCTGCCATCTTCTTTATTTCGCCCCGTGAATAGAAATAGTCATAGCGCTCCCAGGGCTCTTTGTGGCTCCACCACGCTCTTGCGTTGCGGCCGTGCGCTCGGAAGTAGAATATGTCTGCTATTGCCTCGCCACCCTGGCGAATCGAGGTCGCAAACTTGGGCTCGTCAATGAGCACACCACCCGCTCTATTGTCCTGGAGAATCGCCTTTAACTCAGACGCCTTTTCGCTCCAGCTCCTGTGCCGAAGCTCGACAACCTTTGTATAGTCGTAAAACCATCTTAATGTAGCGGCGATTTTGTCCGTGTTCTCGGGTGTGCAGTGAAACCCGGCTGGATACTGCAGGAGAAGCGCGCCGAGCTTTCCGGCCTCCGCCAAAGGCAAGATGCCGGTACGAAACTGGTCGAAGTCCCTTTCTGTCACTGCTTCCCACTGCTCGTCCAAGCCCTTTCGGCCAATTTTCCTCGGATGCGTAAACTTCTGCCAGAGTTTTAAAGCAAACGTAAAATCGGCCGGCGTTTTCCCAACCCACCGTTTGGTCATAGCCTCGGACGGCGGCCTGTAAAACGTGGAATTGATCTCCACCGCCTTGAAAATCTGCGCGTAGTATTCGACCTCGTCGAATCCTTTGCCCTTGCGCTCAGGATAAAAAACCCCCGACCAGCCCTTCGGAGGAGGACCGGGATAGGAGTAACCGGAAGTGCCGATCAGAATATCATTAGGGTTCATCGTGATCTCCGCGGACCTTCACGCCCTCCCGAAGGGATCTCTAGCGAATCTCCCACGGCTCGGAGTCCGTATGCAACTTGCCGACGACGACCGCACAGAGAGCGACGCCCACGCCGGTCGCGGTCAAAAGCCCGAGCAGATGTGGGACAGCCCAAGGCTGATAAATCCCACTTCCTCAACGGTTTTGAACGAGAGCTGACAAATTTCGCGCTTTGCTCCTTGGCGTGCTTATTGCGTTAGCCTGCGCGCAGGAGGTGTCAAATGGATGCTTTAGAACTTCTGCAACAAGACCACGAAAATGTCATGGAGTTATTCGAGCAAGCGGAAACTACTGAAGGGACCGAGCAGGAAGCGATTTTCGATAAGATCAAGACTGAGCTTGAGATGCATACGCACATAGAGGAGAGTGTCTTTTATCCCGCCATGCAGAAATACGACGAGCTTAAAGACATGGTCCGGGAGTCTCTCGAAGAACACCAAAAAGTGAAGACTCTCCTCAAAGAGATGGAGAATTCTTCCGACGTCGGCGAGTTCGAGAGCAAGCTTGAAGAGCTGATCGAAAACGTCCAGCATCACGCCGAGGAAGAAGAGGAGGGAAAGATGTTTCCCAGGATCCGCCAGCTCGTGAGTTCACAGGAGCTCAACAAGCTAGGCGATCAGCTCCAAGCCGCCAAGGGGCAGCGCAAAGCAAGCTGAGCCTCCCTCAACGGACCGGTACTCCGCCGGTGACTTGCTGGCGGAGTACTCCGATTCCGCGGATCTTCAGAAGGCCTAAAAAGAGCTGGATCCATTTCATCACAAGCCCTTCAACCCATCAGCATCTGAATGAGCCGCAGCGACCGGAGCCGGCCTCATTTTGACTTTGGTGCGGCGTAAGAGCGCACAACCAGATCTACCTGCCGCGAAGTAACTGATGATATGCGCAGTTCTATTCGTTGTCCATGGCATAGACCAGGGACGAGCAGTAGCTTCTTTCGCTGATCAAACTCTTCCTTTACTCCCGTCACACTTGATTTCGTTCGCGTGCTGCCGGAAAGCGTCTTCCACCATCTTGGTGTGATCCCACGGCTGCGACACCGGGTCTGATTTTTGATGCACCCGGCTAGCCAATTTACTGAGTAGGTTGGGTCAATCCAGAAGCACCCAACTTTACTCTGTTGACAATAGACATCCTAACGCCTTAAGGAAGAACGAGCGAAAAGGAGGGCCATCATGCAAAAATGGGTTGTGGCAGCGGTGATCGGCTTCAGCGCAACTCTATTGGCCATCACAGGATTGGTGAGCAAGGTCGAAGCGTTTCCCACCAAACCGATAACGCTTGGTGTTAATTTCGCGCCGGGAGGCGGGACGGATTATGAGGCGCGCGTCATGGCTCGATTGCTGCCAAAGCATCTCGGCGTTCCCGTTATCGTTAAAAACATACCCGGCGGAGGAGGAGCGATCGGCGCCAGTCTTGTCTATCGCTCGAACCCGGACGGTCATACCCTGCTGATTTCCACCATGCCGCATTTTTTGGTATTGCCCGGAATGGTACGCGAGGTCCCGTATCAGGTGGGCAAATTCGAGTGGTTGGCGAAGACTTCCGGCAACCCGTTAGTCCTCGTTGTATCCACCAAGTCGCCATTCCAGAATTTTAAGCAGTTCGTCGAGGAAGCGCGAAAGAGGCCTTTGCATCACGGCGCCGGCGACGTCTTTAGTGTGAGCTTCACGCCGACCATCTTGTTGGCTGAGCGCCTCGGGCTTCAACTCCCGTCTGTGCTCGGTTATCTTGGCGCAGCTCCGATTGCGGTAGCCGTGGTCCGGGGGGAGCTGGACTTTGCGGTTCTCGCGCCGGCGACCTGGCGCTCCCATGTCCTCGCAGGCGACGCACGCGGGCTGCTGGTCATCGGCACCGAGCGGGTCCCAACTGTCTTTCCAGATGTTCCTACTGCTCTGGAGTTGGGCTATCCTGAAGTCGCCTCCCTGGGAATGACCTACCGTATGTATGCCGCGCCTCCCGGGACTCCGAAGGATCGAGTGAAGGTACTCTCGGATGCCTTGGCCAAGGCAGCGCAAGAGCCAGCTTTCGTAAAGGCCATGGAGAGCGCCGGACTAACGGTGGCGCCGGTCGGGCCTCAGGGCGCGCGCAGCCTCCTCGAAGAAGCAGGAGGACAGTTCAAAAAGCATTGGGATGTTCTCAAGCCCCACATGACCCGGTGACGCGATTGTTTTGCGCGACTACAAATCAACCAG
>CAYPHJ010000039.1:11856-40324 GCA_964410485.1 uncultured Syntrophobacteraceae bacterium | reverse complement strand
AACAGATTGCCCTTCTCAAGACTTTTGCCGCGCAGGCGGTCATCGCCATCGAGAACGTGCGGTTGTTCAAAGAACTGGAAGATCGCAACCGTCAACTCACCGAAGCGTTAGAGCAGCAGACGGCCACGAGCGAGATCCTCGGGGTCATCGCCAGCTCGCCTACGGATGTTCAACCGGTGTTGGATGTAGTGGCGCGCAGCGCTGCGCGCCTTTGCGAGGCGATCGATGCCCTTATCTATCGTGTCGATGGCGATATGCTAGAAATAGTGGCGGCGTGCGGTACTATGCCAGTTGGGAATACGCGGCGTGGCATCACTCGTGGGTCACCGACCGGCCGAGCGATCATTGCGCGCCAACCTATTCACGTCGACGACATGGCAATAGCGGTTGAAAGTGAATTCCCGGATGCCAAGTCTCGCCGAGAAGCTACCGGCGCCCGCACGGTGCTGGCTGTGCCATTGCTGCGAGAGGGTGTAGCAATCGGGGCTATTGCCATACGCCGAACGGAGGTCCGTCCGTTCTCTGATAACCAGGTCGATCTCCTCAAAACCTTCGCCAGCCAGGCTGTGATTGCCATCGAGAACGTACGGCTGTTCCAGCAACTGGAGTCACGGACCGCGGAGCTGGCGCGTTCAGTTGGAGAATTGAGAGCCTTGGGGGAAGTCGCCCAGGCAGTCGGTTCTACACTGGACCTCGAAACCGTCTTGACGCGCATCGCAGCCCACGCTGTCCAACTTACAGGCGCTGCCGGTGGAGCAATCTACGAGTTTGACGAGTCGACGCAGGAATTTCGACTCAGGGGCAGTCACCAAATTGAGCAGGAGTTGGTCGAAGCGTTGCACTCTGGCTCAATCCGGCTGGGCGCCGGGGCAGTGGGTCAAGCGGCGGAGCGCCGGGAACCCCTAGAAGTTCCGGATATCCTCGATCAAAACGATTTCGGCGGGACGCATATCAGGCCCGTGCTGAGACGGCTCGGCTACCGATCTCTGTTGTCGGTTCCGCTCCTGCGCGAAGGAAAGATCATGGGCGGGTTGTCGATTTTTCGTCGCACGCCGGGAACTTTTGCGCCCGAGGTGGTGACTCTCTTACAAACTTTCGCAACGCAATCGGTACTGGCGATTCAAAACGCGCGGCTGTTCCGTGAGATCGAAACGAAGAGCCGGGAGCTCGAAGCGGCAAACCGCCACAAGTCGGAGTTTCTCGCCAACGTTTCCCATGAGCTGCGTACGCCGCTCAATGCGATTATCGGGTTCTCAGAGGTTCTACTGGAGAGAATGTTCGGCGAGCTGAATGACAAACAGAACGAATACGTCGATGACATTCTTTCCTCCGGACGGCATCTTCTCTCGCTGATCAATGACATCCTGGATCTCTCAAAGATCGAGGCTGGACGAATGGAGCTGGAGGTAACGACATTCGATTTGCCTTTGGCGATCGACAACGCGCTATTGCTCGTCCGCGACCGCGCAAGCCGGCATGGGATCAAACTCGACCGGGCGATCGACGGCCGCATCAGCGACTTCACCGGCGACGAGCGGAAGCTGAAACAGATTTTGGTTAATCTGCTGACCAACGCGGTCAAATGTACTCCCGAGGGCGGGAACATTTCAGTGGCGGCAAGCATGGGTGACAGCGCGGTAATTGTTTCTGTCACCGATACGGGCATCGGCATCGCCAAAGAAGATCAGGAGGCCATCTTCGAAGAGTTCCGCCAGGTAGGTACCAACTATGCGCAAAAACGCGAGGGCACCGGGCTTGGCTTAACGCTGACGCGAAAGTTCGTCGAGATGCACGGCGGCAAAATCTGGGTCGAAAGCGAGCCAAGCAAAGGCAGCAAGTTCAGCTTCACTTTGCCGATCAGGTAAGAAGATTTTCCCGCAAAGGCGCAAAGATGCTAAGTTATGACGGAGAATGAAATCAGCAAGGTCATCCTTGACGCCGCTGTTTCGGTGCACAAAGAACTTGGTCCAGGCTTACTCGAATCGGTTTACGAAATTGTGATGGCTTACGAACCACAGCAACGCGGCCTCCGAGTAAGTCGCCAAGTACCTATCTCAGTCCGCTATAAAGAGATGACATTTGACGCAGCATTCCGGGCCGACCTTATTGTAGAGAATAAAGTTATAGTTGAGTTAAAGTCCGTTGAACAAGTCAGCGAGGCTCACAAGAAACAGGTACAAACGTACCTCCGGTTACACGGGTGCAAGCTGGGCTTCTTGCTGAACTTTGGTGAAGCGCTGATGAAACGCGGCATCATTCGCGTGGTAAACGGTCTTGATGACGATTTAAACTTTGCGCCTTAGCGCCTTTGCGGGAGAATAATCGGAACTGTTATGGCAAATGAGCTGATTCTGATCGTTGAGGACAATGAGAAGAACCGGAAGCTTGTTCGGGACGTGCTGCAGGTCAAGGGCTATAAGACTATAGAGAGTGAGACGGCTGAAGAGGGTTTGAAGTTGGCCGTGGATCACTCCCCTGCTCTCATTCTGATGGACATTCAGCTTCCTGGCATCGACGGCATCACGGCACTGAAACAACTACGGGCAGACGCCAAAACGGCAAACATACCCGTCATAGCTATTACGGCTTCGGCGATGACGCACAATCGGCAGACAATGTTGGCTGAAGGATTTGATGGCTACCAGACCAAGCCAATCAGCTTGAAAGATTTTCTCGCCGAAGTGGAGCGAGTGCTTCAATTACGGCCAAGTTAGAAAATATCTCGCGCAAAGGCGCGAAGACGCCACGTTGCAAGAGAAAAAGAGATTTAGGATGGTTTTTGCCGACCTTTGTGCGTTCGCGCCTTCGCGGGAGTAAAGAGAGTTCGTGGACATGCCAATAGGTATATGCTCGTTATCTCGATGAAAAGGCGCGGAGCGTGGGTATACGTCCCGCTATTCCTCTTCTAGTTCAGGGGGAATAAGCCGATGCTGGTGGCGGATGCCGCGATCAGTTGTACAAAATGCTACGCGACGGGCAGAGCTGTGAGCGACGAGCAAGCGGTCGAATGGGTCGCGAGTCCATTCCAACCTGAGCGCGTGGCGCACAAGGGTCGTCAGAGGGATGTCGTCGACAACAAAGCGCGTATCGCTCATCACCGCGTTGGTAAACTCAGGATTACGAACAGTCAGGCGCCCAATCTCGGCGAGAAATTGGATTTCAAGAAAAGACACCGGAGATACCCCCCACGGCTGGTAACGGCTCATCCATGGAAATTGAGCGATTCGCTTTGATCCCAAAACAAGCCAGATTAAGAAGTGCGTATCAAGGAGGAGAGTCAACGTGCTTTCCGCTGCCTTGAAACAAGAGCCCGCTCGGGACCTTGCCACTCCCATGACCATTGATCCGCGCGGTCGGCATCCGGTACTCGCAGAAGGGTTTTGTATCGCCGGGCGTTTGCGCCGTTCTTCTTCTCGCTCGATTCCTCTCGGCGGAGCACGAGCCGGCGACCTTTTCGTTGGACCACGATCACCTCGCCATCCAGAGCTTCGTCTAGAAGCCGAAACCAGTGCTTCCTGGCCTCGGATGCGTTGACATGTTTCATGTGTACAATGTACAACAATCACCAGAAAGAAGTCAACACGACGATCATTACGGTCCCGGCCGAGTTGAAGATGGAATACTCACGTGAATAATTTCGCTAAAATTCTCGTCGTCGATGACACGCCGAGGAACGTCAAGCTTCTATCCGATCTTTTGACTATCAAAGGTTACCGCGTGGTTACCGCGGGCTCGGGACGCGAGGCTTTGGATTTGCTGCAGTCTGAGTCCCCGGACCTGGTGCTACTCGACGTGGTCATGCCGGAGATGAGTGGCTACGAGGTATGCCGAAAGATTCGGGAGGCCCCGAAAACGGCCATGCTTCCCGTTGTTATGGTGACGGCGCTTGATCCCACCGAGGAGCGGGTCAAAGGCATCGAGGCTGGCGCCGATGATTTTCTTACCAAGCCTATCAATCAAGCCGAGCTTCTTGCGCGTGTTAAATCGCTTCTTCGGATCAAAGAGCTCCACGACATGGTCCAAGACCAGGCCGCTCAGTTGGCCGATCTGAATAAGAATCTCGAGAGTCGTGTGCACGAGCAGATAGGTCAACTGGAACGTTTGGGACGTCTCAGAAGGTTCTTTTCACCGCAGCTGGCCGAGCTGATCGTTGCCGGCGGCGCGGAGGATCCTCTAAAGACACATCGGCGTGAAGTCACCGTCGTCTTCCTAGACCTGCGGGGCTTCACTGCGTTTGCTGAGACGGCCGAACCCGAGGAGGTCATGGGAGTCCTGCGCGAATACCATGCAGAAATGGGCAAGCTAATCCTCGATTACGAGGGAACTCTCGAACGATTCACCGGTGATGGGATGATGATCTTCTTCAACGATCCGGTCCCCGTTCCGGACCCAGCGAAACGCGCGATCGCGATGTCCACCGCCATGAGAACCAGGGTGGCACAACTCATCACCAACTGGCGTAAACTTGGTTATGAGCTCGACTTCGGCGTTGGCATCGCGCAGGGTTACGCCACGATCGGCGCCATCGGCTTTGAGGAACGCTGGGATTACGGCGCGATTGGAACGGTTACGAATCTCGCTTCACGCCTATGCGGCGAGGCCAAGCCGGGCCAGATTTTGATTCCACAACGCTTGCTTGGAACGATTGACAATCTCGTGGAAGTGGACCCCGTCGGTGAATTAACCCTTAAAGGCTTCCACCGCCCGATCACTGCCTACAATGTTCTTAGGTTAAAATGATGCTTGGCACGCTTCTCTCCGATTTGTTTCGCGCAGAGCATGTCCAGTGAAGTCGAAGAGACGCAAAGCACGCTGAGTCCAGAAAAATATTCTTTCTTGAACAGAAAACCCGAGACTCGAGACTCGAAATTGCGAGACCGCCCCCCAGGCAGTTGACAGGGGACGATCTTCGGTGGGATAAGCATAACAGCTTGGAAAGGAGGCGAAGCAGCTATGGCCTATGACTTGGTAATCAGAAACGGAATCGTGGTCGATGGGACGGGCAGC
Source organism: uncultured Syntrophobacteraceae bacterium (assembly GCA_964410485.1). Classification (GTDB taxonomy): domain Bacteria; phylum Desulfobacterota; class Binatia; order UBA9968; family UBA9968; genus CAYPHJ01. The sequence goes on along the minus strand of CAYPHJ010000039.1, from coordinate 35,317 downwards.
CCTGGGTTTCAAGCGGACGTCGCTGTGGAAGGAGAAAAAATTGTTTCCATAAGCAAGAACTTGGGCGCTGGAAAGAAAGAAATCGATGCAAAGGGGCACGTGGTTGCTCCTGGGTTTATCGATTCGCACACCCACATGGATGCCTTCGTGGTCCAATATCCTCATGGAAATCCAGTCATCAACTACGGCGTCACCACCATCGTGATCGGCGACTGCGGAGCCTCTTGCGCGCCGGTTCCGCCCAAAGCCGAACCGCGCCAGGTTTTGGTTCAGTATCTGCGCCGCGTGTTGGATAAGTACGTCGACGACAAGGACTGGCGCTGGAATACTTTCGGCGAGTACCTGAACTACATCGAGGGCAAGATCGCCGTCAACGTCGCGCCTCTGATGCCCCACTCCCCGGTACGCCTGACAGTCATGGGTGAAGCGGCTTATGCCAGAGAAGCAAACCCTGAGGAGCTGGAGGCGATGAAGAAAATGGTGCGCGAAGGTATGGAATTGGGAGCGATCGGTTTCTCCACGAGCCCGCGCGGAGGCCCGGCCATCCATGCCGGCACGCCGAGCACTTTCGCCACGCATGAAGAAATCGTCGCTTTGGCAAACGTCGCAAGCGAATTCAAAGGATGCTTCCAGTTCAATGGTTTCAGTATGATGCTCAAGCCGGAGACGGGTGTTCCCGCGATGCTCGAAAGAATCCACGCTACCCAGATCGGCAACGAGTTTCGCGTCCGCCCCGGAGAGAAGGCGGACGGTCCCAAGGCCATGGCGTATATGCGGGACGCACAAACGCGTGGCCAGGACATCTACGGTGTAGTTATTCCCTATCAGCACATCCGCCGCTTCACGATCGAGGATTGTTTCCCATTCAAAGGCTTGCCGACGTGGGAAGCGATCAGAGAAGCAAGCGATCTACGCAGTCAACTGGGCAATAAAGAGATTAGAAGGAAACTGGAACAAGAGCGCATCAACGCCGCGGGTAAACCGGAGTTCCCCGAATGGCACGGCTGGGATCGGGTGGTCTTTGAACATATTCAGAAACCCGAGCTAAAGAAACTCGAGCTGAAAAACGTACAAGAAATTGCCCGTATCACCGAGAAGGCGCCCGTCGACGCCTTCTTCGATACCTGGCTGGAAGACGATCTGCTGTCGCAGTGTGTCTATTATGGTCTCGCGAACGCGCATCCCGAACTCTTGGCGGAAATGATCAAATCCGACACCAGCCTTATTGGAACCGATGTCGGGGCGCATTTGGATCGCTTCTTTTGGCATGGCGCTCCAACAAAAGTCCTTGGCTATTGGCGCCGGGAAAAGCATCTGTTCAACCTTGAAGAAGCGGTCCACAAATTAACCGGTTTCCCGGCCAAAAAACTTCGACTCAACCGGGGTATTCTCCGGGAAGGGATGCCCGCCGATGTGACGGTCTTCGACGCCGACAAGATCGACGATCTGGTGAGTAGAAAGTTGCCTGAAGTCGTTGATGCCCAGGAGGTGAAACGACATCCACCCGGAATGAAGGCTGTGGTCGTCAACGGCCAAGTCGTGGTGGAAGATGCGCATTGCAACGATGTCTTCCCGGGCAAAGTTCGCCGCCAGCAGCTGTGCAACGGCAACTGACCCCGCGGCACCCTGAGGATAATCGTTCCGAGGTGACTGATGTCATAATCGTATTTGCGGGTATGTCATCCTGAACGAAGTGAAGGATCTGCTTTGCGCCTGTCTTATCCTTTAGACCACCGAAAAAGCAGGTTCTTCGTCACTGCGTTCCTCAGAACGACATTGAGGACAGCCTCGAATGACAGGACGGCTTGATCACCACATCGCCATATAGCAGCAAAGGATTGATAAACAAGATGAAAGTTTGCGCAATTGACATTCATCATCACTATGTTCCAACGAGTCTTCTGGAGGAGGCAAAGAAACATGGCAAAGCTCTCGGCGTCGAACTGAAAGAAACCAACGGCGAGAAATCTCTTGCATTTGCCGGCGGCCCGCCTTTTGTACTCCATCCCGAGCTCCCCGCTATAGATGAGCGTCTCAAAATGATGCAGGACTTCAAGCTCGCGATGGCGGCGCTAGAGGCTCACACAGCGACCCTGGGCTACCGCTTGAGCGGCGAGCAAGGCGAGAACTGGTGTCGTATCTACAATGAAGGCATTAAGGACTTGATTACGCGGCATCCGAACCGTTTCGTCGGCATGGCCTCGGTGCCGCTACAGGATCCTGCACGCGCCGCGAAGGTCTTGGAACACGCGGTACGCGATCTCAAACTTTGCGGTGGCTATATCGGCACGAACGTCAACGGGCAGTACTACAACAGCACTAATTTCGATCCGTTTTGGAAAAAAGCGGAAGAGCTCGATGCGCTCGTCGTCATGCATCCCGAAGATGTGGCCGGCGCAGATAAAATGAACCCGTACGGCCTTAAACTAATCTGCGGCAATCCCGCGGATAGCGCTCTATCGCTCGGATACATGACCTACAGCGGTGTTTTCGATCGCGCTCCCGACCTGAAGTTGTGCGTGCTTCACGGCGGCGGGTTCTTTCCTTACCACCTCGGCCGTTTTGATCAAGGTTGGCAGGTGCGCTCCGGCGCGCGCGCTGCGCAGGCCAAAAAACCTCCGAGCGGCTATTTAAAAAACATCTACTACGACAACATGATCTATCGTGTTGACACCATTGATTATCTGCGGAAACTGGCAGGCTCGGATCACATCATGGTCGGGACCGATTATCCCTATAGCCTCGGAGATTGGAACGCAGTCGAAAAGATTGAAGCGCTGGACTGTCCCGATAGCGAGAAGGAATTGATGCTGGAAGGAAATGCACGGCGTCTCCTGAAGCTCTAGGTCGTGCTCGTTTTCCGTGCTCGTGTTCGGTCGGCCTACAGACTATCAAGACACTTCGCCGGCGTGAGCAGCATGCAAGAGAGTTGTACGTAATCTGGAAGAAAGAGAAAGCGATGCGTCAACGTTCCGATTTCCCCACATTTTCCGATCACGAGATGGCGGCACGCCACAAAGCCGCTCACAACCTCATGGACCAGCAGGGCGTCGAAGGGCTCTTGGTTTACGGCAGCGGCCGCTATGCGTCAGACGTCTACTGGCTAACGGACTGGCCGAGCAGTCGCGAGGCGTACGTTTTATTTCAGCACGGCAAAGAACCCGTCGTTCTGATGCAACTCTACAATCATCTCCCCATGGCACGCGTCATGTCTGTAGTACGGGATGTTCGCTGGGCGGGAGCCAACACCAGCGCTAGCGTCGTTGAGCTGATCCGCGAGCGTGGGCTCGACACCAAAGCACTGGGCCTCGTCGGCGCGATACCCTATCAACATTATACGCAGCTACGCGAAGGCTGCGGTCACGCAAGTTTCAAAGAACTGAGCGGAAGCCTGCGCATGATGAGGACCATCAAAAGCACCGAGGAGATCGAGCGGATTCGCTTTGCCTCCAGGCTGACGGACCAATCCATCGAAGCGTTGGCCAAAGGGTTGAAGCAGGACATACGCGAGGATGAGATTGCCGCGCTGATCGAGCCGGTGTATCTCAAACACGGCGGCTATGCAGGCATTCACTTTATGACCAGCATGCCCATGCGCAACCCCGATTTCCCGGTGCCGGCGCAGTTTCAGTCAACCCGAAGACTGCAGAAAGGCGACTGCTTAATCACTGAGATCAGCGGGGCCTATTCCGGATATAGCGGACAGATCCATCGCACCTTTTCAATCGGCGAAGGACCCACCGCCGAATGGCGCGACATGCACGACGCCGCAGTGGAAGTTTTTGAGATATTGGCCGACACGATTAAAGATGGAACGACAACGACTCAGGCCGAGGAGGCTGCGGAGATCATTCACCGGCGTGGTTACACGATCTATGATGACTTGATCCATGGCGTCAACCAATACCCGCCGATATTCCAAACCAAAACCACGAAGCGTCACGATTCCAAAGAAATGGTCTTCCGCGAGAATATGGTCATTGTGATCCAGCCGAACCTGATTTCCAAGGACGAGCGAATGGGATTGCAATTCGGCGAAACCCTGAGAGTCACCAAAACAGGCTGTGAATCGCTTAACGATTACCCCCGTGAATGGATCATCTGCGAGCACTAAATCGGGTAAAGTTCAAGCCGTTCAAAACGCCTGTCCTGAGTCCAACCGAAGGGTTCAATCGCTACCCTCCGTTCAAATCGTTGTGCTCGTTTCTACGCTCGTGGAGCAAATGGACGAGCACGATTACCGAACTTCCTAGGAATACGATCCGGTTCCCACGTTTCGGTGGCGTATCGAGGGCTCGATTCGCGCCAAAAGCATGCGGGAATGACGGACTGTCTTGAAGCTGGATCTTTCATCTCTGTGGGCAAGCGTAAGATCATGAAACACTTCGTAGTGAGGTCTTCGTTTATGACTGGGCTCGCTTCGCCCTTCCGCCCTTCGCGCCCCTTCAGCTGCACTCAGGACATGTTCTGAGTGAAGTGAAATGAATGCTTAGCGTACGAGCGAAATCGCGACTGTTCCGATAATGACGCATGCCGTGCCAAGCACGATCCGAAGATTGATCTGCTCTATGCCGCGCAAGAACAGCCAGCTGCCAAGCAGCACCCACATCGGCCCTGTTGCCACAATCGGCGATACGACGACTACCGGCCCCACGCTTAGCGCAACAATGACAAAAACGATTCCCAAGGTTTCGAACGTCCCCGCCACAAGAAATGGTCCCATGGCCTTGCGATTCCAAACCGGTCGTTCTCCTTTGCTTGGAAAAGCCGCGTAGCTGGCCAACCAGGGCCATGCGACCACTCCGATGATCGCCGCCAAATAAAGCGGCTCGTTGGCCAAACCCAAAGCATAGCGGCGTAGCGGATGGCTGATGCCGGCCAACAAGGCAGCAGCCAGAGGATATCCCACATGCCACCAGCGAAACGAAGTCAACTGCGTTTCTCGCTGCCATGAGATCAGCGTGATCCCTGCAACGATCAAGAGAGTTCCAGTAATTACAGGCAAGGTAATTTGTTCGCCGAGAAATAAAACGGCAAGCAGCGTGCTGAAAAGAGGGTGAGCGCCACGAAGCGTCGTCCCGCGCGCTGCCCCAACGTAAAATATGCCAAGGTACGTGAACAGGCGGATGATCGGCTGGAGCGTGCCAGCCAACGCAAAGAGAAAGAGCACCCATCCCGGGACAGAAGGAATGCCCCCGGTGAGAAGAACGGCAGTCGATAGCGTAACCGCGTGTATCGTCACAGAGACCAACGTCACTGTGATCGGAGTCGAATATCGCATGCCCCGCTTCGCTGCAATGCCGGACACAGCGTATGAAAGCGCCGCGCACAACGCGATTAACTGTGGCGCCATGAAAGTCTGCCCGGATTATTCACACGCACACCGCATGGCTTATGATCTAATGGATCGCCGGCTCTGAAGAATTTGGATCGTGCAATGTATGCTGTCGCTGGCCTCCCTGGGCATTTAACACCAACCTTAGATTAGTCTGTCATTCTGAGGAACGCAGTGACAAAGAATCTGCTGTCTTGCCCTTGCAATTGGGAGACAAGCAAAAGCAGATGCTTCACTTCGTTCAGCATGACACAACAGCAAGCTCCGCATTTCTATCAAGGATCCGATTTCGTTGCGTTCTTAGCTATTCCTGTTTGTGGAAGACTGTGAGCAGACGAAAACCTAGCGCTCGATTTCTCGAACGAGGGCGTCGGCAAAGCTGCGGGTGCCCGCGCTGCCGCCAAGATCGGCCGTCAGAACATCACCGCGTAACAGGATTGTATCGAGAGCCGACCGGATCTTTGTCGCCGCGGACTTTTCCGCAAGATGTTCGAGCATCATCACAGCGGCCAGGACCATGGCCGTTGGGTTCGCCATGTCCTTGCCCGTGATGTCGGGAGCGCTGCCGTGAACGGTCTCGAAGAGCGCGTGCTCATCCCCCAGATTGGCTCCCGGGACCACACCCAGGCCTCCCACCAGACCAGCGGCGAGATCGGAAACAATATCGCCATATAGATTCTCGAGTAGTAACACGTCGAGCTTCAGAGGATCGAGAACAAGCTGCAAACAGGCATTGTCCACGATGAGGTCGTTGAAGAGAATGTCGGGATAACGCACAGCCGTCTTTCTAGCACAGTCGAGAAATAGCCCGTCGGTAAGCTTCATAATATTGGCCTTGTGAATTGCCGTGACCTGTCGTCTGCCGTGAGCGCGAGCAAACTCGAACGCGAATCCGGCAATTCTCGTGGAAGCCTTTTCCGTAATGATTTTCAAACTTTCCATCACGCCCGGAACGACTTCGTGCTCAATGCCCGAGTAAAGCCCCTCGGTATTCTCGCGGAGCACGATCAGGTCTACGTTCTCATACCGTGCTTTTACTCCGGGCAAGTTCTTGATAGGCCGCAAGTTAGCGTAAAGATTGAAGCTCTGACGCAGCTCGACATTTACGCTAGCGAATCCCTCGCCCACGGGTGTGGTCACGGGACCTTTAAGAGCAATCTTGTTTCGGCTGAAAGAGTCCATCAACTCTTGTGGTATCGTTGTGCCGTGCACGCTTAATGCAGCAGCTCCGGCAAGATGCGTCTCCCAATCAATATCGACGCCTGCAGCCTTAATTACTTGCAGTGTCGGTTGGGTAACCTCCGGGCCGATTCCATCGCCAGGAATCAACGTTATCGTCCGCGTCATATTTGTTCCAGCGCTCCAGTCCCTGCTTTGTTTTATACACTATAGCGTCCCAAATATCAGTTCTGCCGGGTGTTGTTGTAATGTTCTGACTCACGGCAGACACATAGGTCTGCCCTACGTTAGCCACCGACTTACTCTTGCGCGTCATTCTGAGGAGTACCGCGACGAAGAGTCTGTTTGTCATCATCGTGGAAAGACTCGGGGAAAGCGCAAAGCAGATGCTTCACTACGTTCAGCATGACACGACAGCCCGCTCCGAACTTCTAGCAGAAATCCATTTCGGCAGGTTCGGTCTGAACTTCTGCTTCAACGCGAGACCCGAGACCATGTAAGTGCCACTTTCATTGACATCGGTTCGAGCTGTAGGCTACTTTCGAGTTTTTGTTTCTCCAGGCGACGCCCCATGACTATCAACTTTTTGAGGACATAAGTTTTTGACAAGCAAGCTCTCTGGATTGTTTTATGGCTGGTGGATGATCGCAGCCGGTTGCGGCATCCGCATTTTAGGCGGCGGCTTTCATCTCTACGGCTTTGCCGTTTTTTTCCTGCCGATTACGCGTGACTTGGGACTGAGCCGAGCTGCCACCTCGTTGGCTTTTTCTTTGGCAAGAGCTGAAGGCGCCATTGAAGGTCCTCTAGCGGGTTATCTGATCGATCGCTTCGGACCAAGGCCCATGATTTTAGCCGGCGTCGTCCTCTCAGGCATCGGCTACATGCTGCTTGCCACAGTAAACAGCTATGTTTCGTTTCTAGTGGTTTATCTAGGGGTGATCTCGCTTGCCTTCTCTGCTGGATTTATGCATTCACCCATGGTGCTCGCCAATACCTGGTTCATTCGCCGGCGGTCGCTCGCCATGACTTTGATCAGTGCTTCGATAGGACTCGGTGGGACACTGATCACTCCCCTACTTGCTTTTGCCGTTCATACCTGGGGCTGGCGGCAGGGCGCCTTCTTTGCCGGTCTTTTTCTCATGTTGGTGGGCATTCCTCTCGGATTTTTTGTCAAACGATCTCCGGAGAGCATGGGTCTATTGCCCGATGGAGTTGCGTCACCCCAGGCGCGACCGCGCGAATCGTCTCACCCAAGCTCACCCAGCCCCAACATCTATGAAGAAGCGAGCTTTACCGTCTGGCAGGCCATGAAAACCTCGGCTTTCTGGATGATCGTGTCGGCTACTATTGCACGGGTAGCGATGTTTAATTCTATTACTGTGCATTTCATTCCGCTCATGGTTTCCAAAGGAGTTTCCGAACAACGCGCAGCGGCATTGCTAGCAACGATGGCCCTAATGAGCTTGCCATCCCATCTATTGGTGGGCTGGGTCGCGGATTACGTTAACAAGCCCCGGTTGATGGCGGGTTGCATGGTCCTCGGGGCGCTATCGCTCTTGGTGCTGACTTACGGAGGAGGAGAATGGAGCCTGTGGACGTTTGTGCTGCTCTTTACCCTGGTGGAGGCTATTTTCCCCGTCGGCTGGGCAACGGTCGGCGATTTCTACGGCCGAAAACATTTTGCCACCATTCGGGGTACGATGAGTTTGTTCTATCTCTGGGGACCAGCGGTGGGTCCGGTCATCACCGGCGCCGTTTACGATCGCTATGAGAGCTATGATCCAATGATGTCCACCTTTATCGCTCTTTCTTTGATCTCTGGCGTGCTTTACGCGCTACTTGTCAAACCCGCCCCGCCACGCTGAGCACTGCTAGTTCAAGAGTTCAAAGGTTCAAAAGTTCAACGTCCGTCGTCGTGAACGTTTTTAGGGCACAGCGTTTGCCGTGCCGCAGGGCTTCGAACAAATCGGCCTCAGACTCCGTGGAATCAGCTCAGTGATTTTATTGGTGCATGGATTTTGTTACACTTTGACGAGTATGTTTTGCTTGTCTGCCTCTGTTGTTGGATGGCTTGTCTGTAACCCAAAACGGTTTGCCAGGCCGATCAGCGCCATGCCCCGATTGGCCGGAATATCATGAGCAAACCTATCTCCCATGTCACCTGGAAAAATCGTCTGCTGAGATGGGTGCCTGTCGCCGTGTGGGCTTCGTTTATCTTGTTCTTTTCCTCGGGCCATTTTTCCGCGTCGCATACATCGGAAGTACTCGGCCCATTGCTGCAATGGCTTGTGCCCACGATCTCTGCCCAACATATAGATCTCATTCACCTTCTAGTAAGAAAATTCGCCCACTGGGCCAATTATTTCATTTTAGGTGCCCTCACATTGCGCGCCTTTCGCAATCCGGCCGTAGAAGCATGGGAAAGACGGCACTTCATCTGGACCATGTTGATAATTTTGCTCCTCGCCAGCGCCGACGAGTTTCACCAATCTTTCGTTCCAACTCGTACCGCGGCGGTGGGCGATGTCATGATTGATCTATTCGGCGGTGCCTGCGGTGCGCTGTTCATGTACCTGCGCTATGGCGGCGAGACCAGGCCGCCACAGCAACGGAGTATTTTCCTGGAAAAAACTTGACAACTGCGTACCAAACAGCCACCATTACGCCACCGTTTCACCAAGCCCGCAATGACACACCTTTGGCACGAAATGTTGGCAAATAAACGCCGTTTTTTCAGTCTCTGGTATCTTTATGTCCTGCTGTTATCCGCGTGCGCTGTTTCCGAACCTCAAGTTGTGGGACCTAACCCGCCTCTGCCCCAATCAGCGTCTCTGAGCCAAGCGAGCGGTACCCAGTCCATGTCAGCCATGGAAGCATTGGCCCGCGGCATTGCTGCTGTCACTCCCCCGGGAGCCGCGCTTAAGGACGTTTACTATGAGTTCGACAGCATTCAACTCCGGGAAGAGGCGCAAGAAATTCTTGAGAAAAATGCAGAATGGTTGAAAGCAAATCCATCGGTCCGAGTTGAAGTGGAAGGCCACTGCGACGATCTTGGCTCCTCCGAGTACAACCTCGCCTTAGGGGCCATGAGAGCACAGGTGGCAAAGGATTTTCTCGTGAGCCAGGGTATTTCCCCGCAACGACTGGTGACGATCAGCTACGGCAAAGAAGCACCGGCCTGTTTCGAATCAACTGAAGATTGCCGGGTGCAAAACCGCCGCGCCAGATTTGTGATTTTCACCGAGTTGCCCACGTCGTGACCAGTCGTAGTACTTCGCACGACCTCAATCCCGTGTGGGCCGTCGAATAGGATTTACTCCCGCAAGGCGCCAAGCGCGCCAAGTCATACGTGAAAGAATTAGATTTCTTCCTTTCTGTCGAAATGACAAAGGTTGGCATCCCGAACTCTTCGACAAAGTTTAGGGTGAACTCCGTGAGGGATCTTGAAATTCCTTCGCGCCTTTGCGCCTTCGCGGGATAAATTCGATCTAGATTCATTCGTAGCCGATTGCGGTCACGATTGGCGTTGATGCCGCTTGTTTTGCCGGGCCGTATCCCGCCAGCATGCACACGGCCACAGAAGCAACGACGCACAGAGCCGCCACTTCGACGGGGTAGTAGAACTGGAAGGTCCAACCCGTCAGGACTTTCGTGTTGTAAACGACGTGGTGATACGCCATGATGGTGCCCGCAAACAGACCGAGCACACCGCCCAGAAACCCCAGCCAAGCTGCTTCCATGACTACGATCTTGCGGATTTGCGCCTGCGTCGTCCCAATAGCCCGCAGCATGCCAATCTCGCGAGCTCGATCCAAGATCGATGCGAGCAGTGTATTAATCACGCTGAAAATCGCCACGATGATGGCGACAATTTCAACCGCGTAATTGACGACAAACGACTGCTCCATAATGCGCACCACGGCCTCTCTTAGCTCTCGATGAGTGCTGATGAAAAGCGTGTACCTTTCGCCATATTCTTGTTTGATCCGGGCGATAACTTCGGCTTGATCAGCGTGCGGCTCAAGCCACAGGTCAAAGGCATCCACCAGATCGTCGCGCCAGTATTTTTTATACATTGCGCGGTCCAGCAATACGCTTCCCGCGTCCGAGGAGTAATCGACGTAAACCCCCAAAATTTTGAATGCAATCGGACCGGACGGCGTTGAAAGTTCGACACTGTCCCCGGTCTTCTTATTAAACCTGATCTGAAAACTCTCGCTGACGATCACGCCCCTGCCCTCTCCCAGCTCCCGCAGCGCTAAAGCTCCATCTCCGGCAGCCATCGGCAGGTTTCGTACACCTGCCGATTCCCGCGCTGAAAAGGACTCGATCACAATCGGCTTGCCTCGATGGGTGGAGCGAATAAGCCGGTAATAGTCTACGAGCTTCACACCCGGCACGCTCTTGAAATCTAGAGCCGGGTCTTCGCTGAGCGGCACGTTGCGCGGCCCGGCTGTGCGCGCCCCCGAGCTTACAATCAGGTCAGCTGTGACCATCTGATCCACCCAGGCAAGTAATGAACCCCGCACGCTATTCACGAATGTCGCAATAGTAAAAATAGCCGCCAGGCTGATAACTAATGTGGCAACGGTCATGCCGGCGCGGGCCGGATTGCGCCGTAAGCTATCGGCGGCAAGGCGTGCCTCAACCCATGAATAAGCAGGCATGCGCAAAGCCGACTGCCAAAACCACATGACCCCGTGGTTGATTATGGCAGGGCAAAAGCAGGCGAGGCCCAACAAAAAAGCCAGCATGGCGGTAATGCCCAGACTAAACTGCGCCACGGGTCCCACGCCCAACGGAGATAACATCAGTAGAGTCGGGGTCGCAAGAAAAAACACCACGCCGAGAATCATGACCCGAGAGCCAGTCGCGCGCGATGCAGGCCGCCAAGCCGCCTGCGTGGCGCTCTCCAGCGGACTTAGCTGAGTCGCTTCCCAGGCTGGATAGAGCGCCGCCGCCACTGCCACAGTGGTTCCACTGGCGACTGCAACAGCAACCTCCCTCGCGCTCAAACCGCCACCGCCGACTCCGACGAGAGAAAACAGGTTGCCGACAGTTTCACCGACGGCGGCAAGCGCCCCCTGGGCCAGGAACCAGCCGAATACCGTTCCGGCCAGCGACCCTGCAAGGGCGAGAATCAGCGCTTCAACTGTAATGAATCGCATCAGCTCACCCCGCCGCATTCCCAAGCAGCGAAGCGTCCCAAGCTCTCGTCTTCTCTGTACGACCGAGACTGACACCGTGTTGTAAATCAGAAAAAAACCAACAAAGAGCGCGATCAAGCTGACAAAAAACAGTCCGACTCGAAATGAAACCAGCAATGCCTCTATCTGCTCACCTCTTTTGGCGGGCCGCTCGACTTCCGCGATCCCATACAAGCGCTCGCCGAGCCGTTGTTGAACCATCTCGATAGATGCGCTTTCTGCCACCGTGAGGTCGACGATATCGAGTCTTCCTTCCTTACCAAACGCGCGTTGCGCGACTGGCAAATCCATCAAAGCGAAGTTGCCGCCGAAGACCCTGGCCGTCCCTTGCTCTTTCAGGTGGGCGCGTACGGTGTAGTTCTCTCGGCCCCTGCTGGTCATAAGGCTAATCTCGGCCCCGAGCGGCAGATGGAGCCGGCGCGCGAAGGACTCGGTTAGCGCAATAGAATCCGGCTGGGCAATGAAATCTAGGGCGCGCTCAATCTCCTCCCCGTGTCCGATGAACCGATGCTCGCGAATAGCGGAGTCGGTGAGGAAATCCACGCCATACACGTACAGCCGCTCGCCCTCTCTGTCAGTCACGGGCAAAAAACCATCCACCGCCGGCGCTGCGTCACCAACCCCGGGTGTATCGCGTATGGCCGGAAATACAGACTCCGGTATGCCGCTCTCAGCGTTGGACACTTGCAAGACCGCCTTGCCCGCAATTTGATCGATGGTTCTTTGAAAAGAAGTCGTGAGCGAGCGGTTCACGATTGCAATCGCGATGATCACGCTCACACCCAAGCAGATGCCAAAGAAAGTCAGCACGGTGCGCAAGCGGTGGCGTCGCGCATGGCGCCACGAAAGCGTCTGCAAGAGCTGCAGCATTACGAACTTTCCTTTTCGAGTTTCCCGTCGCGCAGGAATATATTTCGATCGCCGTATTGGGCGGCCTCAAGGCTGTGAGTAACCATCAGAATCGTGCAGCGATCCTCGCGATTGATGCGGCGCAGAAGGGTGAGAATGGACTGGCCCGTTGCCGAGTCCAGGTTGCCGGTGGGCTCGTCGGCGAGCAAAATCGGCGGCGCAAACGCCAGTGCACGGGCGATCGCCACTCTCTGGATTTCCCCTCCTGACAGTTCTTCCGGCAGATGATCTTGCCGTTTCATCAGACCAACCTTGGCCAAGAGCATCACGGCTCTTTCCCGCGCTTTGCTCCTGGCGCGGCCATCCAGGACAAGCGGTAAGGCCACGTTCTCAACAGCCGTCAACGTCGGGAGGAGATTGAAAAACTGAAACACAAAACCGACCTTGGTGCGCCTAAACAACGTCACCTCGTCGTCGGCCATTTGCGAAACGAGCCCCTGCTGAACGAGAATCTGGCCGCTACTCGGCCGATCGAGGCCGCCAATGAGGTGGAGAAGCGTGCTTTTCCCGGAGCCGCTAGGGCCCATGATCACCGCGAATTCGCCTTGGGCAACGCTCAGAGATACGCCCGCCAGGGCCGTGATCTGGTTTTCACCTTGATGAAAGGTTTTGTAAACGTCGATGCAGCGGATCATGAAGCGGGTGTTAGCAAGTCAAATGAATGGCGGGAGGCTCCAGGAGGGGAGCGCTGCGGCCTTCCCTGGCAGCCTCAAGTTGGATCAGATTCAATCTCACGGCTTGAATTAGGGGGTCTAGATGGACTCCCAGATGCACGGACCCATAGGCTTCGACCTTTTCAAGCCCGCTCCGCCAGAGCTTGATGGCGCCAGCCGGAACCCCCTGCTGCCACTTAAAATAGCCCGCGGCAATCTGGATAATCCCCTGATAAAAGTTTCGATCATCGCCGCGATCCTCCAACCAGATCTCCTCCAGAGTCTCGTGGCATTCAAAAAACAATTGCCGGTTGAATTCCTCGATGCCTTTGAGAAACCGCGGATCATTTCGTCCCTGCATTATGAGGATGTCCTTCCGAGCGGAAAATGTGTAGTTTAAATCGATGGATCAGCCTAACTCGAAAAATGAGTTCCCGCTAGAGATCGATACTCTTTCGTATGGTCCCTACGGGATCGGCCGCTTCCAGGGACGGGTTATAATGATTCGGACAACCGCGCCGGGAGACAAGGTGCGCGCCCATATTACCGAATCCAAAGAGCGCTATGCCATCGCGGAAGTCGTGGCCCTCCTCCAACCCTCTGCCCGGCGCCGGTCACCCCCATGTCAATACTTCAGCCGCTGCGGCGGTTGTTCGTGGCAGCATCTTCATTACGCCGCGCAACTTGAGGCAAAGCAACAGAGCGTCCAAGACGCGCTGCGACGTATCGGCAACCTCGACGGATTCGAACTTCGGATGATTATCCCTTCAACGCGCGAGTTTAACTATCGCAGGCGCGTGAGGCTCCAAATCGATCGCGAAAAGCGGCTCGGCTTCTACCGTGCCCTTTCCCACGAACTCATCGAGATCGATTCCTGCCTTATTGCCGATCAGCAAGCAGACTCGCTAATCGGAGCCGTGCGACAGTGGGCGAACCGGTTGGCCACTCCCCTCACCCAAATAGAGATTGTGGCCGGGGACATTTCAGGCGAATGCGTCATTGCCGCCACCAGTGATGCCGAGTTCAACACTCTAGATGCCGACGTTTGCGACCGCCTGCTTGCGGCACGGCCGTCGCCCACCGGGTTGATATTCGCCGGCCCGAACTGGCGTAAAACCTGGGGTCAATCGAAAGTATCGCTGCGTGCTGAAGAGGATCTTCGTTTACTGGTCGAAGCAGATGTCTTCACACAGGTAAACTCCGCAGGCAATCGCGCGATGGTCGAAGCGCTGACGGCTATGGGAGAATTCAATCGCTCCGACCGCGTCCTCGAGCTCTACTGCGGCGCGGGTAATTTCACCTTCGCACTGGCTAGGCGGGCCGGTGAAATCGTCGCGGTCGAAGCTCACCGCGCGTCCGTCGAGGCCGGCAAGCACAACGCACGGTTGAACGGCCTGGAGAAGATCCGCTGGATACATGGGCAGGTACCGGCCACGGTACGAGACCTTGCCAAGCGCGGTGAACAATTCACAAAAGTGGTCCTCGATCCGCCCCGTGCCGGCGCAAAGGGCATTGAGCGGGATGTTGCCGCTCTGAGGCCTGAGAGAGTAATTTATTTATCGTGCAATCCGGCAACTCTGGCGCGGGACCTGGCGGCGCTTGTCAAACAGGGCTACAAGCTCACCGTTGTCCAGCCCTTTGACCTCTTTCCCCAAACTTTTCATGTTGAGGCCATCGCGCTATTGATACGCGGCTAAATTCCTGACGGCGGCGGGTATCGCTTCGCTCCTGCCATAGTGATAACGTTAGCAAGGAGGAGAGTTCCCTTGCCCCAATATGACGTTTACGTGTCTTGCAATGAGTGTGGTATTGTACATCCGATGGGAGTCCGCGTCTATCTGGAGGACGGACCCGCCAGCGAGCAGAGCATTGGCGAGACTTACAAGGGAGCACCATTGCCGCCACAGATTTCCGCCCTAGAGCGGCGCAAAGTGCTGTGCCTCAAAACCGGAAAACTGATCGTTCAGGAGAATCTCGACAAAATATTTCTGCTTCCGATTCGGTTAGGTTTCTGAACCCTCACCCTTAACCCACTCTCACAGGGCGAGGGAAGGTCGCGCGATATTACGAAGCGCCTCTCCCCCACGCCCCATAAGCACTCTAGCAGGCTGCTGAAAAACTTGAAATGAGTAGGGATTTTCCGTTCATGCTGAGACTGTCGAAGCATTCCATCCGTTTTTCAGCAACCTGCTAGCTCTCATGCCAGGAACTGGTGGTCAACGCGTTGTTTTTGTCCGGGCGACCTGATCGCTGCTGCGACAGCGGCAATGAGAGCTTCGGGGTTATAGGGTTTCTCCACAAGTGATTTTGCGCCTTGTTTAAGCAGTGCTGTTTTCACTTCGGGATACAAATAGCCGCTTGCGACGATTACCGGCAGACCTGGCGTCGTTTCCATCATCTTCAGGAAGACTTCCCGGCCTGGTATTTTGGGCAATCCAAGATCGAGGATAATCACTGCGATTTCGTCCTTATAGCGCCGATGGAGTTCGAGCGCCTGTTCGCCGTCCATGGCAGTGAGAACGCGATAGCCCTGCGCTTCCAGTAGTTTCTTCACTAGCAGTAGCATGTAATTTTCGTCCTCGACCACAAGGACGAGTTTATTTCCGAGATCGGTTTCCTTCTCTGCATTGCGGTCATCCGCAACGTGAGAGGGAGCGCGGGTTTCATCGGTCGCCTGGGTGGGCAGGTATACGCGGAATGTCGTGCCCTTGTGCTGTTGCGTCGAAACATCGATAAATCCACGGTGGGTCTGGACAATGCCGTAGACTACCGCAAGCCCCAAACCGGTTCCCTGAGTGCCTTTGGTTGTATAGAAGGGTTCGAATATATGTAACCGCACCGACTCATCCATGCCTACGCCGGTGTCCGTAACTTCCAGGCAGACGTAAAGGTTTTGGTCGGCTTCAACAAAGCCGTCTTTCAACTGCCGGCCGGTTACCAAACTCGTTTTGATCAGTATCTTGCCGCCAAGAGGCATGGCATCGCGGGCGTTCAGACAGATGTTCAATAGCGCCTGGGTGATCTGTCCCGAATCGGCAAGCACCGGTGGAACCGGATTCGGCAGAAACGTGATCTCGATCTCCTTGGGAAAAGTCTGACTGATGAGTCTCACGAACGCGGTCACGGCATCGTTAAGATCAACTTGTTCGAACTTGACCGACGTTCTGCGAGCAATCGTGAGAAGCTGTTGAACAACCAACGCACCACGCATGACCGTTTGTTTGATGATGTCTAGAGCTTCGGCTTCAATTTCAGACCGCGTGCCGCTTTTTTCGAGCAGAGTTGCGTAGCCAAGGATGATATTCAGCAGGTTGTTAAAATCATGCGCGATGCCCCCCGCCAGGGTTCCAATGCTCTCCATTTTTTGGGCCTGCCGCAACTGCTCTTCGAGGCGTTGCCGTTCTCCTATGTCGCGGATCAGATCTTCGTTCGCCCTGGCGAGCTCCGCCGTTCTGAGGGCAACCCGCTGCTCCAGTTCCTCATTAAATTTGCGTAACCTCTCCTCCGCGCGCTTTCGCTCCGTGATGTCGACAATCGAAGCCAAGACAAAGATGCCGGCTTCAGCTCTGATCGGATTCAAGCCGATCTCTACCGGGACTTCCGAACCATCTTTTCGCCTGCCGTAAAGGTCACGGCTAGGCCTTGCTTGCGGCGCCCGGCTAAAGTCGGTACGGTAAGCGGGATGGGTGTTGCGCAAACGCTCGGGCACGAGGATCTCGATGTATTCCCCCAAGAGTTCCTGCCGCGAATAGCCAAAAAGCCGCTCCACCTGGGAGTTCACCAAAATCATCCGGCCATCGTGATCCACCATTACGATTCCATTAGGCGCGGATTCCACGACAAGACGAAACCGTTCTTCCGCCCGCTTCTGGTCGGTAATATCTCTGCTGACCTCGAGTACGGCTGAGGGCTCCCCGCTCAAGAGTTGCCATCGCGTCGAAACCAAGACACCGGTGCCATTTTTTCTTTTGTTGTTTAGTTCGATTTGTGAGTGGCTTTGCGTAGCGAGGCCGCGGCGCAGCGCCTCGATGCTTTCCGGCGGCTCGCTCTTGAGAAGCTCATCGATCCGCTCGCCCAGCGCTTCCTCGGAAGACCAACCGTAGATTTCTTCCGCGCCCCGGCTCCACAAAAGGATGGTCCCATCGTTACGGCGCCAAACCACGACCGCATCATGGCTCGATGCAAGAAGCGCTGCCTGTTCCTGCAACTTCAGGATGTCCAGTTCGTTCACCGGAGTAGTTGACATTTGAATTGTTTCGCGACGAGCGAGAAAGCTCTTTCGAATGCTGAACCGTGCACAGTCTCACGACTTTGCACGAAGAATTCACGACACCAAACGTTAGATCACGGGTGATGCGGTCAAGATCGCCGGAGTTGTAACATAACTGAAAGCTGTGTCAATACAATTGCGCACGCGGGGACAACGACACTGTGGTGAGCGAAACCTGGTCGGGGCAGCGCGATGACAAACCTCTTACCGCCCTTGCTTTTCTACCTGAGATGACTTGATCCAACCAACGACACTCTTGCGAGTTTTAACCATGTACCAGGTTTCCGTGATGCCAAGAGTCTCGCCGAGGATTGTCAGCGGCTCATGAGCGTCAACGCGGTCCACGACTTGTGAAAAATCGTCTTGCCGAACATAAAGCAAAGCGCCGCCTTGTTTGACACAGAACCGAGCAGTGCAGAGAGGAGCCTCAGTCTTGCTCTGATCGGGTTTCTTGGGCGTCCCGTCGCCTTCGCTTGCTCCAGTTTCAGTGCTCCACTGCGCCAAACCTTTTGCTTCTCCCGTGTTCATGGCCAACAAGGCCAGCAGTTGGTTGGACGGGATAGCGAAATTCAAGTTCTGTCCGTCTGTGCGCTGCTCGAAAGCGACGCCGACTACCTCGCCTTTCATGTTGATCACTGGACTGCCGCTGGAGCCAGGAGAAATTGGCGCCGTGACCTGAATACCTCTGCCAGGCCGCACCGCGGAGACGATGCCATCGGAAACCGTTTGATCCAAGCCAGCGGGGTTGCCAATGACTACAATACGTTCCCCGACTGCGGGCACTTGGTAACCGAGCGGCAGCGGCTGCGTCGCGTCGCGAACATCGATCGACGCTATCACAAGGTCCGATTCCTTGTGGGCAACAAGCACCTTGTCGATCGGGTATGTTGTTCCATGGGCCGTCTTGACGACTGCGAATCGTGCCCCCCGCAATACGTGATAATTGGTGACTAACTCACCTGCGCGGCCGATAAAAAATCCACTCGCTTGTGTTAATGCGCCGCCATACTCGTCGTAGGTGGTGATCAACACTACCGCAGCAAGAACATGTTTGACGAGGCCCGGGAGATCTTGCTGTGTTGCCCCGGAAAGCCGAAGCGTTTGCCCATGAGTCACGTCCAAAAACACCAATGGACGTCCTGTGTGTTCACGATCCTGCTCCGGGCCGACTTGTCGATTTCCCGCCGCAATTTCAGTCACTGTCGGCATGCCGTCTTGAACTTTTACTTGCCAGAGTCGTGAGCCCTCCGTCTCCCCAGTGCAACCTTGCAACAGCAGTGGGAAGGCCAGGGCAAGAAAAGGGATGGGAATGCTCTTCATGGCCGCCTCCCGGTGTCGTAAGTATAGTCCAGACGAGGCTATATACCCAAAGAACACAGACGGTCAATTGGACCCAAGTCCATGGACCCAAGTCCAAGCTACGTCGCACACTGCCCGGAGATCTGGAAGTCAGGAACCCTGAAGCTCGGTGACCGGCGATTTGCCCGGAGGCCTTGACAAACAGAGTTGAACTGTCATTTAGATGACAGTGTATCGAGTCGTAGAAGGCAAGTGGCAGCGTCTGTACGCAAAAAAAAGAACGGCGACACTTGGCATATCTGCAGGAACTGCTCAAGTTGGCCGAGAGAGGACTTTGAGGAACGAACCAGTTTGCCGCCCATCGAAGAGAAAATTTGCAACGAATGCAAGGCCAAGGTTTTTCAAGGAAATTGCGAGTAACGTATTAGGACCAATTAGAGTCCAAGGCCATTGCGGCCGAGGCGGCCGGACGCACTCAATTCGATTCAGGCGTGTAATTTACCGTGAGATTGCCAATATCCGGAATCGTCATGCCCACGCAGGTCCCAAGAAAGCCGGATATCTGCTGGCGGAACTGCTGATTGTCAATCAGCAGGCAGCCCATATAGTAGAGCGCGTCATACTCCATGACCAAGAACACGCTGCGGTCTGTTTCGTATTGCTTTACTTCCTTCAGGGTGCCCATCTCCCCATGCAAGTGCTGTGGCCGCTCAGCGTCAAGGCAAACCCATACCGGAGGCCAAGCTCGCAAAGGACCATGCGCCAGAAGCGGGTGTTCGCGGAACTTCAACCCCTCTCCCCCAGTGTTAGCCTATTCCTGCACCGAAGGTTGCTCCTCCCAACAAAACTCGCTTCAAACCGCCATTAACATGGGAAAAGCATTTTTAAACACTGACTTAGAGGTACGCCGTAGTCCCAGGCAAAACACAGCAATTTTTGGACCACCACTCAGAACGCCGCTGCACAATGTGGCAACTCAGCTCCCGCCATGCACCGCTCCTGGATAATTGAAGAGCCTTCATTGTCTCATGGGTGACTCATACGAATATCGTTAGCGCAACGATCTGTGCTTGCATGCAAGATTCGTCAATGAATTGCACCGCTGGAACAGCGATTGCTCTGGAGTCGGGCGAGGGTAACACACCGATGAAAAAAATATCCAGTCGGCGCTTGCGACACTTTAGGAGGCAGACGTGCGGCATATGTCGATCTCCAGATAAATTCAATTTCCACGTTCCAGATGAAGTGTGGAGACAGGTCGTGCCCGCAAGGTGTCAGAACAAGGCTGTGTGTCTACAATGCTTTGACGAACTGGCGCGCAGGAAGCAGGTGGACTATGCCGATACGTTGAATGTGCTGTATTTTGCTGGAGACCAGGCCAGCCTGACATTCCAAACCGTATCAGCGCACAACGGCGCGCCAGGTTAAGGTTTAGGTTAAGGTTGAGACCGAGACAGCTTGACATTCCTAACATTGACCTAAGCCTCAGCTTAACCTCCCATGGCCTTATGCCTTCACCTGAACCTCGCCTCAGCCTCAACCTATCTTCGCCTCAGCCTCAACCTTAACCTCAACCTATCTTCAGTGTCCGTGATCCAACACGGCAAGGCCGGCGCGGCAGCAGAGAATATCCTGCTCGGGCCGGGTTGCCCCGGCCACGCCGATGGCGCCGACGATCGCCACGCCATTAACGATTGCAACTCCACCGCCCACCGGAAGGATACCGCCATGGTGAGATATAGTGAGGCTGCGGAGCCACGGCTGTTTGGCCTGAGGGGCCAGTTCCGCTGTGGCCAGGTGAAAGGCAGCCGCAGTACGCGCTTTACTACAGGCGAGCTCCGCTGAATGAGGATCGGCTCCATCCATTCGTCCCATCGCGATCAGACAGCCGGCCTCGTCCACGACAACGGCCGAAATCGCAAAACCGGCAACTTCCGCATAGCCCTGCGCTCTCCCCAGCATTTCCCACGCTGTCTCCAGAGATACCGGTCCTGCCACCGCTTTGTTCTTACGGAAAAACGCCGCGTTGATTTCTATGGACGGTTCGTGCTCCGCCGGGATATCGACGTCTTTAAAAATCGCGTCAACCGGACAGACTATCTCGCACTGCTCACAGTCGATGCAAACTTCTGGATCGATGTAAAACTGCGGCGCGCCCGGTTTCGTATGAATGCAGGCAACCGGACAGACATCGACGCATGCGCCATCGTTAGTACACAAGCTCGTGATTACGTAAGGCATCTCAATCCTCGAGTGGTTCAAATCGTTACAGCCGTTCCAAGCGTTCAAACCGTTTGAACTGCTTGAACCTTTTGAACCTCTTGAACGAATACATAGGCCTAGCCGTCGGCGGCCAAAGGCAAATCTGTCAAAATGACATCAGCCACATGCACGCCTGAGCCAAATTGAGGAGTTACGAGCCTACCGTTCTGATCGAGTTTTCCCAAACCCGCCGCTGCCGCCAGCGCATCACCATTGAGGAGCTGTTTGGCCGTTGCGCGAAAGCCCAACTCCCTGATCCATGCACTCAGGACGAAGGTGATAAATAGGCCGTTTTGCACTGGCACCTGGCTGCCTATCCCAGGAGCCTGGCGCGGATCATAATCAGCCCGAACAACGCAGATAACCGCAAATGGATACTCCGAAACACCCGCACCCTGCCCTCTCCCGCTAGCGGGAGAGGGTAAATCGGAAGAGACTTCTACCAGATCGGCCGTCTCTTGTTTCCCTCTCGCCGGTTTCGGGAGAGATGGAAAGGGGAAGCGGGATTGATTCAGGCCCACTCCGGCGATTCCTACCAGATCGGCACCGAAGTAACGCGCCATTTCCTTGACGTGGTTCGACGTAATCTCCGGGGTATGAATATCCGCTTTGGTTGGAAAAACATTGCCCTCGGGCGCCTCACGGATCATCTGAATAACCGTATTGGCCAGATCAGCCGGAGGCGTGTTGATGAAAAAATCCCAGTAGGGATCGTTATTGCGGCGATTGCGGCCGAGCCACGGAATTTTTAGCGGTCCCAGGCGCAGCACCACTAGGAATCCCGTTTGACAAAACGATTGGTGTTTTCCTTGAGCGGCGCATAAAAGCCCGCGCTGCCGCTCGCTTCTGCCGAGTGAGCGGCGCCAGCATGCGATGCTGTACAGCCTTGGACCGTGCAGGCGTGCTCACCCGGTTTAATGCCGGAGTCATAGCCGAGCCAGCGCACACGAGTCTGCCGCGTCACGCCCCAGAACTGGTCATCGATCCACTTTAGGGCGCGAACTATTACGGGACGCACGGAAATGGGGCAGGTGCGCAGCGTCCACACTGCCAGGCTGTGCCACCAAACAGTAGGCTTGGTAAACGGACAGACAGCCGCGCACGTGAGACAGCTTCCCCAATGATCGCTTACATAGGGACGCAATTTATAGCAGGTCAGCCAGTTAATCTTGTATTTCTCGATTCCGTTGAAGACGACCTTATCGCCAAACGGAATGCTGTTGGTTGGGCAGGTATTGGCGCATTTGCGGCAAATCTTACAAAAATCTTCAACTGCGATATCCACGGGCTCATCTGGTAGCAGAGGCAGATCGGTCAGTATCGGGTCCGGCATGTGGATGCGAGCGCCGTAATCCTTGTTGATGACAAGGCCATTGCGACCCAACTCGCCCAAGCCGCCCGCGACGCCGGCCGCCTGTGGTGTAACCACTCCACGGAGGACCGTGTAGCCCAATTCTTTTATGTAACCCTCCAGCGCCTTGAGGATCAGCACACCTTTCATTTGCGACACATGGTACGCCGCATCGCCGATATGATGGCGGTGAGCCTGGAGCTTCTGATAATCCCACGCAGTCACCGCCTGGATGATGTAGGGAAACTTCCTCACCAACTCCGCTGGACCCACCTGCTCATAGGCGTCCTCTGCGGTCCCGTCTTGAACGTAACGGCTGCCGGCATAGAGAAAAGACGGATGTGCCTTGGCAATCCCGACCACATGGGCACCCATGTAATGAGCCACGGCCTTGATGTGACGCGACATTGCGACGGGATCATCAACTGCCACTCGCCTCGGGTTGACCTTACCCTCGGTTGAGCGGTTGATGACGTTAGTCAAAAAATGCCTGCGATCGGCAAAATGATTGGGCGCCGATACTCGCGTGAGCGGATCTTTGGAAACGGTGTTGCGATACCAGTTGAAAAGCGGCTTGCCCAATTCGCCCCGGGAGTTTTTGGGATGCGGGGATTGGTTCATGTCGACGTTGACATGAGGTCCGACAAGACGCACCGTTCTACCGAGATACGGCGGCGGAGAATCTGCACTTGCGCCAGCCCCGCTATCCCGTTCGGTGCCGTTTAGAGGTGTTGTCTCCTTCTCCATCGTGACAGCCATGGGCGACCTCCTGCTCTTCACTTCCTTTTACACCGATCCGCGATCGATTGCACGTAGGGCTCCTGCCTTTAAGTGGTTCCAGCCGTTCCAACAGTTCCAGCCGTTGGCGTGAGGTGGGGTGGAACGGCTGAAACAATTGGAACGGCTGGAACGGTTGGAACCTTCTTATTCATACGCTTATTCATACGACGCGAGCGCCACTTCTGCGCAGCGTTGATCCTGCTCTTCAGTACCGCC
>CAYPHJ010000039.1:4892-11756 GCA_964410485.1 uncultured Syntrophobacteraceae bacterium | reverse complement strand
CATACGACGCGAGCGCCACTTCTGCGCAGCGTTGATCCTGCTCTTCAGTACCGCCGGCTACGGCGATGGCGCCCACAACCGCCCCACCCTCCACGATGGGTAACGCCCCGGCTCCCGGCATGATTCGCCCGTTGCTCGATACGACCAGACTTTGAAACCACGTTTGCCCCGCCACTTGCGCCAAATCTTTCGTCGGCTGCTGAAAGCTCGCAGCCGTATAAGCTTTGTTCAAGGCGATTTCGACGGTTATGGGCCGCGCGCGGTCCATACGACCCAAAGCTATCATGCGGCCACTTTGGTCAACGACGACTGCCGTAACGGCGATGTCCAGTTGCGCCGCTTGTGCATGCGCGCTGCGTACCATTTGAATTGCCTTCTCTCCAGGAATAGCCATGGGTTGTTCGTATTCTCCTCAGCCGCCGAAATAGGCGTCCCTAATCTAACAGCCAACCGTGGTAATGAGTCAAGCGCGGCGAAGCCGCACACCAAAGCAACAAACAGACACCTTACCACGAAGGACACGAAGACCACGAAGGATTCGAAAAATAATCCTCTTACTCTCTTAACTTCGTGCTCTTCGTGACCTTCGTGGTGGAGTATCCGTTTATCCTTTGGTTGCGGCTTCGCCGCTCTGCGTGCTTCGTGGTGCTATTGTACTTCTCGCAAAACCCTTAAGTGTAAATGACGCGCATCGCTTCGCGCACTTCCTGCATGGTTGTCTCTGCGAGGTGTTTCTCTCGCTTGCTGCCGCTGATGAGCACGTCTCTAACATCGTCCGGGCGAGCCGCAAAGCCGGCTCTACGCTCGCGAATCGGCTCGAGAAATTCATTGAGGCGCTTGATTAGCCGCTCCTTCACCTCAGCATCGCTGACTTGGCCTGCTCGGTAACGCGTCTTGAGATCGTCAACCTCCGCCGCATCGGGATTGAAAGCGTCGTGGTAAAAAAAGACGGGATTGTACTCGACGATTCCCGGGTCGGTTGATTTTAACCGTGGATGTTTACCCGTAATATCGGTGACCATCCTTTTCACTTTGTCTCGCACTGCGTCAGCGCTGTCCGACAGGTAGATCGCATTGTTTAGACTCTTGCTCATTTTGGCCTGCCCGTCGGTCCCGACCAGGCGCGCTACGCGCCCGACCTTTGCCCGCGGTTCGGGAAAAATGGCTTTGTAGGTACGGTTGAATTTCCGCGCAATCTCCCGGGTGAACTCTATATGCGGCACCTGGTCTTCGCCGACAGGCACGAGATGTGCCTTTGGCAAAAGAATATCGGCAATTTGGCTTACGGGGTAATTGAAGAAGCCAAGCGTAAGCGGTTTTCTTGCGGCTTCAATCTGGGCCATCTCGGCTTTCAGGGTCGGGTTTCTTTGTAAATCGTTGAGCGGTGTAAGCATACTCAAGTACATAGTGAGCTCGGCGTGCTCGGGCACGTAGCTTTGGATCACGAAACAAGCGCTGTCAGGATCGAGGCCTACAGCGAGCCAATCGAGCGCAACGTCCCATACCGCTTGCCGGATGCGAGCGATCTCATCGATGTGATCACCGAGTGCTTGATAATCGGCAATAAGAAAGTAACACTCATACTCTTTCTGAAAATTGAGCCAATTTTCTAAAGCGCCAGCGTAATGGCCCAGATGCAAAGCCCCCGTGGGTCGCATGCCCGTCAGTATTCTCTCCCGTTTCATCTCTTCTCTGCTCCTTTGCTCATTGTGGGCCGCCTACGGCGGCGGTTCAAACCGTAGCCGCCATCAGCGGCCGTTCAAGTCGTTCAAGAAGTTCCAATCGTTCAAGCCCCCCTCGTTCATCCTCACCCGCGTCCCCCGAGATTGGGTGCGATCGTCATTTTCCGGGGACGTCATCCTGAACGACAGTGAACGATCTGCTTTCGACCAGAAAAGGAGATTCTTCGTCGCTGGGCTCCTCAGAATGACATTCCGACACAGCCTCGTCCGGGGGGAGGAAAGAGGTGCGCTGAAACGACTGGAATGTTTGGAACGTTTTGAACTTGTCTCAGCCCATGCCCCCTCACGCCGCACCGTCTGGCGTGCCTTGCTGCACTTTTTCGCGCAGCGCCTCTAGGTTTGGCGCAATCGGCCGTAGCTCGTCTTCGCTCAGACGGACCGCTTCCGGTTGTTTCAGACCGTGCCCCGTCAGATTGCACACCACGAGATCTTCACGCCCGATAACACCAGCGCTACGAAGCTTTCGCGCGGCGGCCACGGATGTTGCCCCCGCGGGTTCGGCAAAAATTCCTGCGAGCTCGCCCGTGAGTGATTGCGCATCGAGAATTTCTTCGTCCGTCAGGGCCACCGCCGCTCCATTGGATTCGCGTAGTGCGGCCAGCGCACGCCAGCCCAATGAGACCGGATTCCCCACCTGGATGCTTTCTGCCACGGTCGGCTGAGCGACCACCGGCTCGACATCGGCAAGCCCCTTCTCAAATGCAGCCACGATCGGCGCGGCGGCCGCGCTCTGGGCCGCGACGAGTCTCGGCATGCGATGCGCCCAACCGAGGCTGGAGAATTCACGGAACCCTTTCCACATGGCATAAATACCAGTTCCACCGGCAGTAGGGTGAATGATCCAATTGGGCACGTGCTCGTCCAATTGGTCGAACAATTCATACGCGTAAGATTTTTTTCCCTCGTCCCTGTACGGATTGGAGGAGAGGCAATCGTACCAGCCGAACTCTTTAAGGGCGACCTTGTAGAGCTCGGCCACTTCATCATCGAAACGGCCCTCTACGACCACAACCGTAGCACCGTAAGCCCGAGCCTGAACGATCTTCGATGCCGCTGTTCCCACCGGCACCATGACGACGCTTTTTAAGCCCGCCGCGGCCGCATAGGCTGCAACCGAGGCGGCGGCATTGCCTGTCGAGATCACTGCCGCCGTGGCGAAGCCTAATTCCCGGGCCTTCGAGATGCCGACGCTGTTGCTACGATCTTTAAGCGATCCCGTGGGTAGAACCGTATCATTTTTCAGGTACAGGCGTGGGATGCCGAGCCGCTCGGCAAGCCGTTTGGGCTGCAGTAGCGGGGTGTATCCTTCCCCGAGCGAAACCACACTGGAGCGCTTCTCCACTGGAAAAAAGTCAAACCAGCGCCAGATCGTCATGTCGCTGCTCTTCCGAATGTTAAAAAGGTCGGAGCGCGTCAGATGACTGATCTCGACATTAACTTCCAAGATAGAGTTGCAGGAAGAGCACTGGAAACTCGTCTGGCTGGCCGGCTGGCGACCGCACTTTGGGCACTGCAGTGACTTGACCCGACCCATAATGATTACGCGGCTCTCCTCTCGATCTCCCGCAGCGAGGTCTCCAGCGCTTCTTCCAGATCGCCGATATCGAATCCCACCGCTCGGGCGCCATCCAGTATCGCGACGCAAGCCATGACCATATCTAGCGTCTCCCGCGGCGGCGGCTCGTCCGGGTGCTCGTACAGGTAGTGATCAACCCGCGCTTTGAGCGTGAAAAAATCCCTCAGACAAACAACCGCAGGAACATTTTGCAAAGGCCCGCTGTTTTCAATCGAAGGCGCAAATGCCACTCCCCCGGGATCCACCAGAGCCAACTGCCCGCCATCGTCAAATAGAAACACCAGATAAGTGTCCCCGGTTTCCGGATGTATTTTTTCCTCGAACGCTTGTAACCTGGCCCAAAGCAGCCGTGTACTCTTGCCCGATGACACGTCCAGCAGGGCTGCATTCGCCTCGTCGTAGAGGACTATGTGACGGTGATTCTCCAACCAGACAGCGAGCTTGCGTCTGGCCTGCTCAACTATAGATTCCATTTGTTAGTCGAGGCGACAGTTGTCGCCTCTCCAGTTCCAACCGTTCCAATCGTTCCAGCCGTTCCAACCGTCCAAAACTTCTTGAACGTTTTGAACCGCTTGAACGGCTTGAACAAAGCCGGCAACAGCCGGCGTTAGCTACCGCTCACTGCTTCCCACAACAGCTCGGCGGGATGCTTGGCATTGCGCTGGGTGAGATGCTTGATCTGCTGGCGGCAAGAGATCCCCGGAGCCACAATTTCCACATCGGAGCCCGCCGCCTTGACCGCCGGCGCAAGCCGGCGGTTGCCGATTGTAACCGACAGATCGTAGTGCTCCTTCTCAAATCCAAACGATCCCGCCATGCCGCAGCAACCCGAATCGACTTCACTCACCTGAAAACCAGCCGATTTCAGCACCGCCGTAGTCGGAGCAGTCCCGACCAGCGCTTTCTGATGACAGTGGCCGTGCAGCAACGCTTTACGACTAGTCCCGTTCGTCGGTCTGGTCGCAAGATCGAGAGATAACCTCCCCGCCCTTTGTTCCCGCAACACGAACTCCTCGAACAAAAATGCGCTCTCAGCCACCCGCTCGGCCGCCTCATCGCGCACAAACTCCGGGTATTCGTCACGCAGCGTCAGCAAGCAAGAGGGTTCCAAACCGATAATCGCAACGCCCTTATCCACATAAGAAGCGAGCCGCTCGACGTTCCAGGCGGCATTTTCTTTCGCCGCCCCCAACATACCCTTCGAGATCATCGGCCGGCCACAACATTTTTTGTCAACCAGTAATACCCTGTAGCCAGAGCGTTCCAAAAACCGCGTTGCCGCAATAGCGACATTGGGCGTGTTGAAATTGTTGAAAGTGTCATGAAACAGCACCACTTCACCGTTGGCCATGTCGCCGTCGGGCGTGTGCTTGCCAAACCATTGCTCGAAAGGCTCGCCGGCAAACTGCGGCAGCGGACGGCGGCGGTCGATTCCGGCGAGCAGGTCGATAAGCCATCGATTCACTACCGTATTGGCCATCCAGTTGGAAAACGGTGCAAAGCGCGAGCCGACGCGGTTGAGTCCTTCGATACCCCCGAAAATGCGATTTCTCAGCGGCAGTCCGTTCACCCGATGGTAATGGTCCAAAAACTCGTATTTCAGTTTTGCCATGTCCACGTTGGAGGGACACTCGGCCTTGCATGCTTTGCATTCCAGGCAAAGATCCATTACCTCTTGCAGTCGCTTTCCAGTAAATTCCTCTTTGGCGAGCTTACCCGAAAGTACCGCGCGCAAGGCGCTGGCTCGGCCGCGAGTTGAATGCTCCTCGTCCAGTGTCCCCATATAGGAAGGACACATGGTACCGTCCAGTTTTTTTCGGCACTCACCCATGCCGCTGCACATCTCTATCGCCGCCGCAAAACCACCTTGGCCGGTGAAATCAAGAGTTGTTTCCGGTTGCCAGGTTTTGTAGCCCGGGCCGATGCGTAAAGACTCTGTCATTGCGGGAGCGCCGACAATTTTCCCGGGGTTCATGAGATTCTTCGGATCAAAGGCACGCTTTACCTGCCGAAAGGCCTCGTAGAGCGACGGGCCGAAGAGTTTTCGGTTAAAGTGGCTGCGCGCCAGACCGTCTCCGTGTTCCCCCGACATGGCCCCATTGAATTCCAGCACCAGATCGGAAATCTGTTCGGCGATAGAAACCATTTTTCCGACTTCGCTTTGCTCTTTTAGGTTGATCAGCGGACGAATATGCATGCATCCTACCGAACAATGCCCATAGTAGCCGGCGATTGCGTCATGGCTACTGATAATAGCGCGAAAACGCTTGATGAACTCTGGCAGCTTCGCCGGCTCCACGGCGGTGTCCTCGACAAAGGCAATGGGCTTTTTATCGCCTTTTGTGCCGAGTAGCAGACCCAAACCCGCTTTGCGCACGCCCCAGATTGCTTTGACCTCTTCGGGTTTAAATGCCAGCGTGGCGGCATAGCCGATGCCGTGTGCTTTGCGTACTGCTTCGAGTTTGTAGACTTGCTCCTTTACGTCTTCTTCGTTGTCGCCGGCGTATTCCACCATCAAAAGAGAACTCGGGTTGCCCTGGACAAAGCCCAGCCGGCGTGACTGCTCGATATTTCCCCGGGCGAGATCAAGAATCATCTTATCCGTTGACTCGAGCGCATAGGGTCGGGTCTCTAAAATCGCCTGCGAAGCCTCGAGCGCTGCGATATCGTCGTCGAAGTGGATGACATCGAGCGCCGTCCATTTGGGCTTTGGCACGAGGCGCATCTTCGCCTCGACCACAATTGCCAGCGTTCCTTCGGAACCGACAAGGATGCGCGACAGATTGAATGGCTGCGGTTTGATGAATTCGTCGAGGTTGTAGCCGGAGACGCGCCGCATGATTTTCGGATAGCGCGCCATGATTTCACGCTTATGCTGCTGCGCAATTCTGGCGATCTCACGACAGGCTTGACCCTCGAGGCCTTCGAGCCTGCCCCTTGTCTCCAACTCCGCCACGGATAGATCCTTGAGCACAGCCTCACTGCCGTCCGCCAGCAAAACAGTCAGCTCGAGAACATGATCGAGTGTCTTACCGTAGGTAAGCGAGTGAGCGCCAGCCGAATTGTTGCCTATCATGCCGCCGATCGTGGCCCGGTTGGATGTGGAGGTGTCGGGGCCAAACTGAAGCCCCATGGGCCTGACGTGGGCGTTCAGCTCATCTTGAACCAGTCCAGGTTGCACGCGACACCAGAGTTCCTCCCGATTGACCTCCAGGACCTTCTGCATGTACTTGGAAAAGTCCAAAACGATGGCGCGCCCCACTGCTTGCCCCGCCAGGGAAGTGCCTCCGCCACGCGGCAACACCGGAACGTTGAGCTTGTTGGCAATTTCGATGACTGCCTCAACATCGGCTTTGTCACGGGGAACAACGACGCCAATGGGTTCGATTTGGTAGATCGAAGCGTCTGTAGAATAAAGCAGGCGCGACATGCGATCGAAGCGTAGTTCTCCCGCAATCCGCTTGCGTAGCTCGGACGCTATCTCCCAGTACTCCTCGTGATAATCTGATCGCATGGGACCCCCTTGAGCAGTAGGCAGTAGGCAGT
>CAYPHJ010000039.1:0-4792 GCA_964410485.1 uncultured Syntrophobacteraceae bacterium | reverse complement strand
GCAGTGAGCAGTAAGCAGTGAGCAGTAGTTGCACAGCTCACGGCTGACGGCTCACGGCTCGCAGCTCACTTTTCACATAGCGCTCTCGCCTTAGCAAAAACCTCCTGCAGCATTTCGCGTGTTAACTTACCGGTAAACGTATTTTGTTGGCTTGGGTGATAGGACGCCATCAGGCTGACTCCGCCTGGCAACACCACCGATTGGCCATGGCTAAACTGCGGCCGCGGCTTTGGGATCATGCCACCATTTTCACGATATGCTGACAAAAACGCGTCAAAAGCTATCTTGCCGAGCGCCACGACAACCCGCAACCCGCCGAACCATTTCAGCTCCTGAACCAAATACGGCCGGCAACGCGCGAATTCTTCGAGACTGGGCTTGTTCTCGGGCGGAGCGCACCGCACCGCGGCCGTGATGTAACAGCCGATAAGCTTGAGTCCATCATCGCGATGCTTGGAGCTGGCTTGATTGGCAAACCCGGCATCGTGCAGTGCGCTGTACAACCAATCGCCGCTCCGGTCACCCGTGAAGATACGACCGGTTCGGTTTCCGCCGTGCGCAGCCGGTGCTAGCCCGATCACCAGAAGTCGCGCCGTGGGATCGCCAAAGCCTGGCAGCGGTTTCGCCCAATAATCTTCTCCCTGATATCGCCGGGGCGGATCTTTGGCCGCTTGCTCGCGCCAGCGTACGAGCCGAGGACATTTTGTGCATGCCACGATCGTCTTGTTCAGCCGCTCGAGCGAAGACATTCCGCTACTTGTTAACACAGGCGGCAGCCAAAAGGAAAATGTGATGCATCCTCGCTGCGTGAGGCATCTCAAATCTCAGATTTTAGATTTCAAAATCTATTTCCTCGCGCCGCGCGAGGCCCCCGTTGGACCGGGGTTTTCTGAGATCTGAAATTTGCAATCTGAGATCCTGAGCGAAGCGAGTCATACCAGGCCTTTGCCTCTTGGCGTATAAGTCGCTAAAGAAGTAGCAGGAGGAGATGATCATGGCTACGCAAGAATATCGCGTTGAAAAGGATTCCATGGGCGAGGTGAAGGTCCCGAAGGACGCCTACTATGGCGCACAGACCCAAAGGGCTGTGGAAAATTTTCCTATCAGCGGCATTGGATTCCCGCCTCGATTCATTCGCGCTCTAGCGATCGTCAAATACGCGGCCGCGTCGGTCAACCAAGAGTTGGGACTCCTCGATTCGAAAATTGCTGACGTGATTCGCGCGGCGGCGAAGGAGGTCATGGAAGGTAAACTAGACAAGGAATTTGTCGTGGATATCTTCCAGACCGGCTCCGGAACGTCCACTAATATGAATGCCAACGAAGTGATCGCCAACCGGGCGCTGGAACTTCTGGGCAAAGAGCGAGCAAGCAAAGGGGTCCACCCCAACGATCACGTCAACATGAGCCAGTCGAGCAACGACGTAATCCCGACGGCGATCCATATATCGTCCCTCGAAGCGATTCGGAAGGAGCTTCTTCCGGCTCTCCAGAAACTGCACCGATCGCTTGAGGAGAAGGCGAAAGAATTCGACCGCATCGTCAAGATCGGCCGCACGCACCTGGCCGACGCCACACCGATCCGGCTGGGGCAGGAATTCGGTGGCTATGCGCGGCAGATCGAGCTCAGCATCGAACGAATTCGAACGACCTCCACAGGGCTCGAGGAACTCGCGCTGGGGGGAACTGCGGTTGGAACAGGCATCAACACTCATCCGGAGTTTCCTTCCAAGACCATCAAAATCATCTCTCAAATGACCGAACTCCCCTTCCGTGAGGCAAGCAACCATTTCGAGGCGCAAGCGGCGAAGGACGCCGTTGTTCAGGTGAGCGGGAGCCTAAAGACTTTGGCCGTGAGCCTGACCAAGATCGCCAACGATCTACGTTGGCTGTCCTCCGGGCCACGATGTGGCATTGGCGAGATCGGCCTGCCGGACACCCAACCGGGATCTTCCATTATGCCTGGAAAAGTGAACCCGGTGATGTGTGAGTCCGTGCTGCAAGTCGCCGCCCACATCATCGGGTGCGATGCGACGATCACGATCTGCGGCCAGGCGGGAAATTTCGAGCTTAACGTGATGATGCCCGTCATGGCGCTTCGTCTCCTTGAAGCCATTACCTTTAGCGCTAGCGTCGTCGACGCCTTCACGGAGAAGTGCGCGGTCGGCATCGAAGCCAATAAGGAACGGTGCGAGGAGATGATCGAAAAAAGCCTTGCGATGGTGACCGCGCTCGCCCCTGTGATCGGCTATGATGCTGCAGCCAAAATAGCCAAGGAATCCTTCGCGACCGGCAAGACGGTCCGGCAGGTCTGTAGGGAATACAACGTCCTGCCGGAAGAGAAGCTTAACAAGATCCTGGACCCCTGGCGGATGACTGAACCGGGAATCCCGGAGAAGGCTTGACGATCGGGCAGCGAGACCGAGGACACAGAGAAAAGAGTTTTCGCGCCAAGGCGGCAAAGAAAAAGATTTTTCTAAAACTTGGCGTCTTGACGTCTTTGCGCGAGTCAAACCCGAGCGGGGTGTGGGGAATCTGAGATTCGCGGGTTTTAATGGCGCCATTGACGCTCGGATAGCCATCTGTTATAGGGTCAAGGAATCTAAAATGATATCCTAAGAACCCGTTCATGCTCCGAAAAGCTGATACTTCAGCCATCTCAGTAAACCGGGGAATCTCAACAACAGCGATACTGAAATGCGAGAATTTGATGTACTGGTCATTGGCGGCGGCGCCTCGGACTTGAGAGCCGCCATCGCGGCAAAACGCGCGGGGGCCTCGGATCAATCCTGTTCTTTTGGCGCAGGAAATCATCAAGTTCCGCAAGGAGAAGCACCCCTATGGTTACAACTACGCGGTAAAGATCCGAGCGGGTCACGCCGAGATCCAGGACCTGACCGCGGTCGCCGATATCCTCTCTGCGATCCAAGAACTTGGATACCAAATCGTCAAAAAATCTACTTGAGCTGATCTCTTTCTTACTCTCTAGAAAGCAACCATGTTAACGCATGACATTATTCTTGTAGGCGGAGGCGGAGCAGGCCTGCGAGCCGCCATAGCTGCCGCGGAACAATCCAGTAAACTCTCGATCGCCCTTGTGTCAAAAGTCTATCCCATGCGCAGCCATACGGTATCGGCCGAGGGCGGCACGGCCGCAGTCTTGCGCGACTACGACAATTTGGATCTCCACGCCAAGGATACCATCTTCGGCGCTGACTTCCTCGCCGATCAGGACGCGGTGGAGGCCTTTATCAGAGAGGCTCCCGGTGAACTGATCCAGCTGGAGCACTGGGGTTGTCCTTGGAGCCGGGACACTGATGGGCGCGTCAGTGTGCGGGCTTTTGGAGGGATGAGCGTCGACCGCACCGTATTCGCCGCCGACAAGACTGGCTTTCACATGCTTCATGCGCTGTTTCAGACCTCCCTCAAATACGACAACATTCTCCGCTACGACGAATTCTATGCGACATCGCTCCTGGCCGATGATGGAAAAGTCCGGGGAGTGACCGCAATCAATATTTACAACGGTCAGGTGGAAGTCCTTGCCGGAAAGGCCGTCATCCTGTGCACGGGCGGCGGCGGGCGTATCTTTCCGTTCACCACCAACGCCGCGATCAAGACCGGCGACGGAATGGCCCTCGCGTACCGAGCTGGCGTCCCGCTCAAAGACATGGAATTTGTCCAGTATCACCCTACAGGCCTGCCGGGAACCGGTATCCTTATCACAGAGGCCTCGCGCGGCGAAGGCGGATGGCTGAAAAATAAGGAGGGCTACCGATACCTACAGGATTACGGCCTCGGGCCCCCAACGGACGAACCGGTCCACCGCAAGATGGAGCTCGGCCCGCGCGATATCCTCTCGCGCTGCCACATGCAGGAGTTTTACAAAGGGCGCACTTTCGATGGTCCTTACGGCCACTATGTCCACCTCGATCTGCGTCATCTTGGAGAGGAAAAGATCAATAAGAAAATTCCTTTCGTGCGTGAACTGGCGCACAAGTATGTGGGTATCGATCCGGTCTACGAGCCCATACCGGTTCGCCCGGTGGTCCATTACATGATGGGCGGGATCCATACGGACATCAATGCCAAAACGCCTCTGGAGGGACTCTACGCCGCCGGTGAGACCGCGTGCGTCTCGATCAACGGGGCTAATCGTCTGGGATCTAATTCCCTCACCGAGTGTTTGGTCTTTGGCGCGCGCGCCGGCCGAGCCGCCGCGCAGTATGCCGCCACGCAGACATCCCCCGCGAACAATCCACTGTCCGCGCTTGCCAAAGACGAACAGCAACGTCTCGACCGCCAGTTTCTGGAGAAGACAAGCGGCAAGGAGCGCATCGCCACCATCCGCGAGCAGATGCAGAAAGCAATGGAGGAGGGAGCCGGGATCTATCGCAGCGAAGAAGATTTGAAAAAGACCTGCAATATTCTGAGAGAGCTTCGTGAGCGTTTTTCCAACATCACGATCGAGGACAAGGGCAACATATTTAATACCCAGCTGATCGCCGCCCTGGAGCTCGATTTTATGCTCGACGTGGCCGAGACGGTCGCACATTCAGCCTTGAACCGCAGGGAGTCAAGGGGCTCCCACACGCGCACCGACTTTGCAAAGCGTGATGACCAGAACTTTCTGAAGCACACCTTGGCGTACCGTACGTCGCAAGGGCCGAAGATCGAATACCTACCGGTGACGATCACGCGCTGGCTGCCGGAGGAAAGAAAATACTGATGAATCAAGTCTAGCAGGTTGCTGAAAAAAGATTAGGAATGCTTCGAGAACCTCAGCATGAACG
>CAYPHJ010000038.1:0-40333 GCA_964410485.1 uncultured Syntrophobacteraceae bacterium | reverse complement strand
CTTTGTCCTGGGGCAAAACCTGCGCGTAGAATTCCTCTATGCCCACTTTGCCGGCTACCGCTTTGGCCGTTTCCGGATTGTCTCCCGTGATCATGACCGGTGTAAGCCCTGCCTCTTTTATCCGCCGGATTGCGTCCGCCGCATCTTCTTTGAGGCTGTCCGTGATGGTGAGAAGGCCGTTGAGGTTTCCGTTTTCGGAGACCCCGATCACCGTCTTGGCCTCGGCCTGAAACGCGGCGGCTGTT
Source organism: uncultured Syntrophobacteraceae bacterium (assembly GCA_964410485.1). Lineage (GTDB taxonomy): Bacteria > Desulfobacterota > Binatia > UBA9968 > UBA9968 > CAYPHJ01. Next base: position 40,088 of record CAYPHJ010000038.1, on the reverse strand, counting down.
TGTTCCGCGACAACGACATTTACGCCTTGCTCGCGCAAAAAGCGCAGACTTCCGACGAGAACTTCTCTGCCTTCGATTTGCGCCCGGACACCTCCACCCGCGACTGCTTGGAACTCGAGCGTGTCTTTAAGCACCAAACCCATTTCTTCCGCCCGTTCCATAACAGCCTGAGCCAGCGGATGCTCGGATGGTCTTTCCGCGCTTGCGGCAAGTGCCAGGATCGCTTCCGAGCTGCCGTCAAACTCTACGATGTCTTCGACCCGCGGCTTGCCGGCAGTGATCGTTCCTGTCTTATCGAGGACGACCTTCTTGACATCTTTGAAGACCTGGAATGCTTCGCCGGTTCTCATGAGGATGCCCTTCAATGCCGCCTCCCCGCCGCCGCGGATCATGGCGAGCGGAGTGGCCATGCCAAGAGCGCAAGGGTACCCCATGACAAGAACGGCCAGGGCTGCGTAAGTTGCACGAATCAGATCGGGTTGTCCCGTCAACAGCCACGCGCCGACAGTCCAGATCAGGATCGCTAGCCCAGCGAACGCAAGGACGCCGGGGACGAAATAAATGAGGATTCGATCTACCAGTTGTATAATGCTTGGCTTCAGCGCCCGCGCTTCCTGAATGTGCCTTGCAACCTGCGCGAGAAAGCTTTCGTTACCTACCTTGGTTGCGCGAACGACGAGCGTGCCGGTCTGATTGACGGAGCCTCCAATGACCTCATCCCCTTTGGACTTGTCCTTCGGCATCGGCTCGCCCGTCACCAGGCTTTCATTGACGGCCGATGCCCCTTCGACAACGATTCCATCGACAGGCACCTGCGAGCCGGGCTTGACCCTTATCAAGTCTCCCGCTTGGACCCCGTCGATCGGCATTTCGTTCTCTTTACCATTGTGGATCACGATCGCCGTATTCGGCTGGAGACTGAGTAGCTTGCGCACGGCCTGGGAGCTGCGGGTGCGCACGTGGAGCGAGGTGTACTGACTGAGAATGTGGTACGTGGTGACGAAAACGGCGACTCCGAAAAAGTCTGGAGCGGGAAACTCACGAAAAAAGAACCCTAGAATGCCACCGGCGAGACCACCAAAAGCGGCGAACTCCAAAAGAACATGTTGATTCAAAATGCCGCGCCGAAGTGAGCCCCAGGCCATTTTTAGAATAGGCCAGCCAACGATGAACACGGTCACGAGGGCGAGGCCGAGCGTGATCCATTCGATGTAGGGAAACATGCGGCCGACCCACATGAGCAGCATCAGGAGAAGGGCGACTCCAGTAAGGGATCCGGCGATGATCAAGCGGTCTCTTTCCTGGCGGATTTCCGCTTCCTCTTCTTCGAAGGTCCGCACCTTTTCTGGGTCCCTGACCGTATATCCCACGGCAGCAATGGCGTCTTTGAATTGCTGAGGTTCGACCCTGGAGGGATCAAATTCAATCAGGGTTTCCTCATAAGCGAGGCTTACGTGAACCTCCCGCACCCCGTCTATCCGTCCGACCGCTCGCTTGATCGTCTCAGTGCAAAACGAGCAAGACATGCCGCCGATCTTGTACTGAACTTTTTCCATCGCTCTCAATTCGAGCCTGTGTCGGAACCTGTCGTCCCTTTCCTTCTTCCCCTTCCTCTCCTCTCGAAAGTTCTATTTTCGCAATCAGCCGCGAGTCTCTATGTTTCGCTGCGCTTAAGCCATTCTTTATATTTTGTCTTCTTGAGAGACCGTGGCCTAATGTCATTCTGAGGAGCGTAGCGACGAAGAATCTGCTTTTTCCGATGTTCGAAACAAAACGCAAAGCAGATCCTTCACTTCGTTCAGGATGACACGTGGGTTTTTTGACCCTGTCTCGTTTTCTTCACTTCGCGAATTTATAGATGACGTCCATTAGCTCGGAATAAGTCTGCTCCGCTTTTTTATTGCTCCCGGATCGAAGCGAACTGGTGACGCAGTTTTCCAAATAATTGCGCATGATCAGTTTTCCGACGCCCCGAAGCGCCTCCTGAGCCGCGGAAATCTGGCCCAGAACCTCGACACAGTAGCGTCCGTCTTCGACCATTTTTTGAATGCCTTTAATTTGCCCCTCGATTCGGTTCAGCCTCTGGAGTGACTCCTCGCTGACCGGGGGCAGGATCTTCTCTTTTCCATTGGCCATCAATGAACAACCTCCAATTCGTATATACCTATACCCCCTTCCCGTATCTGTCAACATCAGTGTTCGATCACGCAACTCACGTGCCGTAGGGCGGATTATTCACACTTTAGCGATGAGTTTACCGGAATGATCCGGGCCGTCTTCCCGGGCAGGGTTAGTTTCGCGCTTCTGAAACACAGTTATGCGAAGTTCAGCGCTGCCGTCTAGAGTGTCCCATTTCTGAAACGTTCTATTTTATAGCGGCATGCGCGACTTCGTCCTGCTTTTATTTTGTAACGGTAACCCTTGTGATGAGGCAGTAAACGGGACCGGCGTCGGCTTCGGCTCTACCCGTTTTCGGGAACCAAAAACGAATCGAGGCGTTTATTACTCAAGAAGGAACTAAAAAACGAGGAGGGATAATCATGCGTTCTGATGTTCTGAATGGAGTTGCCTCGGGTCTCTTGGGCGGCATTGTTTTCGGAATCATGATGCAAATGATGACTGCTCCGACCCCTGACGGAGGGCGAATGCCGATGATGGCAATGGTGGCCGCAGTAATAGGCTCCGAGAGCATCGCTGTCGGGTGGGTTTACCACTTGTTTAATAGCGCCGTTATCGGAGCCATCTTTGGCTGGCTGCTCGGGAGTCGTTCACATCGATTTGCTCCCGCCATCAGATGGGGCGCAGGCTACGGTTTTGTCTGGTGGATCTTGGGCGGGCTAATCCTTATGCCGCTGCTGCTCGGGATGCCGGCTTTTGCCCCCCTTATGATGGAGCCAATGCGGCCGGTTGCAATGGGTAGCCTCGTCGGCCACCTCATCTACGGCGTGATCCTGGGCGGCGGCTTTGCAATGTTGACGCAGGGAATTCCGGGGCTCACCCGGCGCGCTTAAGCACGGCTTACGTGTTGGGATAACGAGAACGTTTGGTCGGGGATCGGGCTCTCTTGCGCTTCGTAATCGTCCCAATGTCAGGCGACTAGCGCCGACCCGGTGCTCCGTGCTGAAACACCTTCTCGAATAAAGCTAGAATTCGCGCAGCAAAGCGGGGTCGATCTTGTGGCCCATTGATTGCTCGTCACGATTCACTGATGATTTGATCAGCACGGAAATAACAATGAAACAGCAGAACACAACAAATGCGAGATTTGTAAAAGATCTGACTTACGGGATGATCGGCGGCGCGATCGGCACGATTGATTAGAGCAAGTCGGGAATCTGCTTCTCGTCGATGAACTAATGAATACTTTGTTAAAAACTGCACCCCCTCCCCAGCAATTCCCGATTGAAGCACACCTCCGCGGCCTTGGTACACACGTGGCCTTTGCCGCGGCGGCTGACGGCGTATTCCATGGGTTGAGAAAAGTCGTCGGTTAATCGAGGCTCAAAAAATGGCGCGCCAAGCCAAGCGCACCCCTCGATGACACTCCGCCGTACGTTTTCCTCTAAACGCGGGAAATAATCCCGGGCTATTTGAGCCCGTATTGCCGGAACTGGGCTGAGTATTGACAAAGGGTCAGCTTTTTGATTGTTATATTCTTATATTAAAATTTACTGATGGAGTTTGGAACTTGTGGCGAGACCAAGGCAAAAGCCGGCAGCGCTGGCGGATTCAGACGAGATCCTGATGAAGTTTTTTAAAGGGCTGGGGGATTCAACGAGAATCCGGATCGTTGAAGCCCTTCTCGAAAAGGAGCGCAACGTTTCGGATCTCATAAAGCTGCTTACGATACCACAAAGCAATATCTCGAATCATTTGGCCTGCCTGAAATGGTGCGGCTATATTACCTCACGCAAAGAGGGCACCAGCATCTACTATCAGATCACCGACGATCGGGTGAAAAAGATCGTGGAGCTTGCCAGGCAGGTGATCGCGGATCATGCGGAAAATCTCTACGCCTGCACGCGGATCAAAGCGAGTTGAGAATGAATCTGAGTAGCCTCAAGGCCGGCCTGGTGAGCTCTCTCTCGGCTGTAGTCGCGTCGCTTTGCTGCGTCTTGCCTTTAACGGTCGTTCTTCTGGGCTTAGGAAGCGGAGCTTTTATGATGGTGACAATGCAGTACCGGGCCATTTTTCTGCCCATCGGGGTTATCGGGGTAAGTCTCGGGTATTTTTTCTATTTTCGGGAAAAGCGGCGGTGCAACGCTCTCGGTTGCGCCGTTGCAGGACGAAAAACCAACTTGACGCTGTTGATTTTCGCCACCATCGTCGTGAGCTTGGCAATTCTCTTAGATCTATATCCGGAGCTGACGTCGGAGATTTTACAAGGAGTGATGTAATTCCATTGGGGTTAAGCATGAAATCTACGGCCATGTTCTTAATGTCCGTCTCTTTACGGTTCAGCATTTGGTTGATTGCGCTGCCCGCTTCTCCTATCCATGCGGCTGATCCCAGCGATCTTAAGACCGTAACACTCGATATTGAGGGCATGACGTGAGGAACTTGACCCGTCGCGGTCAAACGGCCTGGAAGGGCTCGACGGAGTGAAGAAAGCCGAGGTGAGCTTCGGCGAAAAGCGCGCCGTCGTTCACTACGCACCCGGCACGGTAGCGGTCGAGGAGATGATTCAGGCTGTCAACAACTTGGGGTTTCGCGCGCAAGTTAGAGGACGAATGAACGAGAGATCCGAAGCCCAAAAGAGCGGTGGCTCCGAGAACCGAAAGGATGGGCGTGGACCCTAGGAGAGCGGGAGAGAAGTGCTTCAGGACGGGTCTTTGGGGTTCCATTGTCGTCGCCATCTGCTGCTTTACTCCAGTGCTCGTTATTATGCTGGGGCTTGTCGGCATGGCCGCAATCCTTCCCTATTTGGACTATGTCCTGTTTCCGTTACTTGGATTGTTTCTTCTGTTGACCGCTTATGGGTGGATGGGCATGCGAAAGAATCGGCGAAGGTAATATAGAGCTTGGAGGACTTGCGATGGAGAAGAATGTTACTGTGTACTCTGCCACGGGCTGAGCCTCGTGCAACTCGGTGAAAGAGTTTCTTTCACACCACAAAATTCCGTTCACAGACAAAAACGTGGCGGAAGACCCGGAAGCTTTGCTGGAGCTTACAGAAAAGACTGGTCGAAGGGCAACGCCGGTAATTCTCGTCGGCGGGGAGGTCGTGGTTGGGTTTGACCGGGGAAAACTGGAACGTATTTTGGGTCTCTGAAGGAAGGACCATCATGACCGAAGCAATTTGTCCGGGGTGCGGCGAGCAGGTTTCCCTGGAAGGCCTCACGGCGGGCAAGCGCATGGACTGCCCGAACTGCGCCAACCTGACGCTTAGGCTGACCGCGAAAGACTGCCAGTTGGTTCTCGCCGAAGTCTTCAAGGTGAGCTGCCCCTCCTGTGACCGTGTGATGGAAGTGCCCGATGGGCTGGGGCCTGGAGATACTCTCAAGTGCTGCGGTCAGAGCTTTACCCTCACTTACGAACTTGGCGCATATGCCTTGGTTCCAGGTCATGTCTCGCTGGAGGATTAAAGAGGCCGTTCTGGCGCTGACAGGGGTTCTCACCTGTCCTTGCCATCTTCCCTTTGCGCTGCCGGCCTTGGGGCTGCAATTTTCCTGTGTGCTTCTGCTGGCTACGATGGCGGTTCTCAGCGGCTAGAGCTTGACCCTATTCCACGAAGCGCCTAATTGAGAGACGAGGCTACTTGCGTTCGGTTGGAGGACGACAAGTGGCTTTTGGAAAATATGAGCGGCAAGACCAGTTATTTCTTTCAAACTTTACTGCCCGCTATTAGCATGGGACTGTTGACTGTAGCCCTTAGTGTAGCCAAAACCGCGCGGGATGCGCTGTTTTTCCATGACCAAGGGCTTTTCCGATTTCCCACGGCCTACATGTTAGTAGGCGCGGCGTCATTAGTGGCTGCGTTTCTCTACGTCCAGGCAATGAAAAACTGGGGTGCTCGCTCGTCCCGTGTTGGCATTATGGTATTAGCAGCTGTCGTGCTGGCTGTGCTCGCCCCGTTTATCAGACCTGATGATCATTCTGTCTTGATGTTTCTCTTCATTTTTATACCCACAATATTTGGGATTCTGTTTGCCAACATATGGTTACTGGCATCGGATCTTTTCGCCGGTGCGCCAAAGAGAGTTGTCGCCCGTTCTTTCAGCCGAATTGGCGCCAGTGCCTTGGCGGGAGGAATGATTGGAGGGCTTCTGGCAAAAGTATTTGTGCCTTATTTAGATCTGCAATGGTTGGTGTTATTGGCGGCATTGGTCATCCTACTCGCCGCGGCTGTAGTCATTAGCACGCATCTCAAATTTCCGATTACCCCTTCACGCCTTCAGGACGCGATAGGAGGTGAGCCAATAAGCTTAGCTAACGCCTTTTCCAAAAAGTATAGTCGAGGGCTATTGCTGGTTGGAATGACGGCGGCACTGGCAGGGATACTTATCGATTTTTTGTTTTATGCTGCGGCTAGCAGCGCCCGAATGGATGTTAAAGGCAATGCCAACTTTTTTGCAAACTTTTATTCCGTGCTTTACTTAAGCTCCCTTGTGGTTCAGCTCTTTGTTGCACCAAAAATTCAAGACCGGTTAGGTTTGTTGACCGGCCTGATAATATTACCGCTCGCTCTCCTCGGCGGCGCCACCTTTGTTACTGCGGCGGGGACGGCGCTCGCCCGTTCCGCTTTGAAAGTCACCGAGGGAGGACTCAAAGCCTCCATCCACCGCTCTATTTGGGAACAGGCTTTTATCCCGGTAGAAACGAAAGAGCGATCCTTTGTCAAAATGTTTGTGGACGGGATCGGTGCCCGTGCAGCGGAGAGTATCGGGGCCATCATGCTTTTTGTCTGGCTCATGCAAGTGGATGTCACAGACCCTTCCGGGTTGGATGTCAGGTGGATAGTCTGGTTTCTCATGGTCGTGATCGGCGTCTGGTTGTTTTTTACTCGGGATTTGCGCCGGCGCGTGCGTCGCTCTATAGAGCTAGGCGAAATTGAATGCGCTCGCTTCCCGGATCAATGTCCCTGCACGACAGAATGGGGCAAAGGAATAGCATAGAGGAGGAAAAGCATGACAAAGCGTTTTGATCTCATCGCTATAGGAACGGGTTCCACAGCCTCAACGGCAGCTTTTCGATGCCGGTCTGCAGGGTGGGAGGTCGCAATTATAGATTCGCGACCTTTTGGAGGCACCTGTGCTCTGCGCGGATGCAATCCGAAAAAGGTTCTTGTTGGAGCCGCGGAAGTCATCGACTGGAATCGCCGGATGGAAGGCAAGGGGATCAAGGGAAAGGGCGTCAAAATCGATTGGCCTTCGCTGATGGGCTTTAAGAATACTTTCGTTGCGCCGGTTCCCAAGCACAGAGAAGAGAGTTTTGCCAAAGCGGGTATCGCCACGTTCCACGGGCGGGCACGCTTTGCAGATAAAACCACCGTGCGGGTGGATGAGCAGACCCTGGAAGCAAAGCATGTCGTCATTGCCTCCGGCGCTTGTCCCGCCAAGCTCGGTATTCCCGGCGAAGGGTTTCTCACCACGAGCGATCAGTTTCTGGAATTAAAACAGCTTCCGAAACGGGGATTCCTTCTGTGGTCTTCACCGTTCCGCCTTTGGCCTCGGTCGGGCTGCAGGAAGCGGCGGCCAGAGCGCAGGGTTTAAACTTAAAGGTGAACCAGGGCGACACCTCGGGCTGGTACTCGTCGCGCAGAGTAGGCATGAAGCACTCCGGCTATAAGGTGCTCGTCGAGGAAGAGTGCAACCGCATTCTCGGAGCCCATTTGCTCGGTCCGCACGCCGAGGAAACCATCAATCTTTTTGCTCTGGCCATCCGCTTGGGCCTCACGACCGCTCAATTAAAGGAAATGTAGTACGCATATCCGAGCCGTGCCGACGACGTGACTTACATGGTAGGATAGCGAAGCGCGTACCGAGGGAGAAAGGCGCTCAGCAATCCAAATGGCCTGAGGAAGGAGACTGTCGACAAGCTGCGCTCGAATGACACGCCAGGATCTGGAAAAGCTGCAAGTCTGGATGTATCTCGTGGCGATCCTGGGAGGGCTGCTCGTCGGCGCTCGATCTCCGGCCAGCGACGCTGTTTTCGAGGCGCTCCTGTGGCCCGTTCTCGGGTGTCTGCTGTACGCAACTTTCACGCAGGTACCGCTCTCCCGCCTGCCGGAAGCCTTTCAAGACGTGCGCTTCATGGCAGCGGTTCTGTTCGGAAACTTCCTTGTCATCCCGGGGTTTGTCTGGGCGCTGGGCCAATTGCTCCCCAGCGACCCCGCTATCCGTCTCGGTGTTTTCCTGGTCCTTCTTGTTCCTTGCACGGACTGGTTTATCACTTTCACTCAGCTTGGGTGTGGCGATACAAAGCGAGCGATTGCCGTCACTCCGATCAACCTGTTGCTTCAAATTGCTCTACTCCCCGTTTATCTCCGGATCCTCATGGGCCCGGGTTTTGGTCTCGTCCTCGGCACCGTCGATCTTCGTAACGCGTTCTTTGGTCTGATACTGCTCCCACTGGTTTTGGCTTTTCTGACACAGCGCTGGCTCGACGATAAGAGAAACAGCGCAACGTGGCTGGATCGGCTCGGTTGGCTTCAAGTTCCCTTGCTGGCCGCAGTCGTTTTCCTGATTGCGGCGTCCCAAGTCGGCGTGGTCATGGAATCGTTGCCGGTTCTTGGCCAGGTTCTTCTCGTCTTCGTTTTGTTCCTCACCGCCGCCGTACTGTTTGCGCGCATCATAGCGTGGCTATTCGCTCTCGGGCGCCTCCAAGGACGAGCGCTTGCTTTCAGCTTCGGGACGCGCAACTCATTCGTCGTCTTGCCGTTTGCACTGGCGCTTCCACAGCCGTGGGAGGCAGCCGTCGTCGTGATCGTCTTTCAGTCGTTAGTCGAGCTTTTCGGCATGGTGGTCTATTTGTGGTGGGTGCCGACCTGGCTCTTCCCGGGTACTGCAGCTAACGTCGCTAAGAAAGCGTAAAAAAAGTTCCCTGCGTCTTGTTGGTGAGCACAGTTCAATAATCTTGCGTGCTAAGCCAAGAACGCCAAGTGACACGTGAATACAAGATTTCTTCCTTCGGTCGAAATGACAAGGCGTGTCATCCCGAACGGGGTCATTTAAACCCCCTTTGCGGGCGCGTTCGACCCTGCTCAGAGCATGCTTTGCGTCGCTTCCGGCAAGGTCAGCGCCCTTTGCGCGATATGTTCTGATTTCATTCTGATTTTTGGTTGCGCGCTGGGTTCTTGAGGGTTGATAGGCGTGCCCGAATCACCGCAGTCTGGTTCTTCACATCAAGCGCAGGATGAGATAGTAGAATTTTAAGGATTCCAATCAAGTCGGAAAGGGGAGGTCTTATGGCGCTTACGTGTCCCGTGGATTTCGATACAGACCGGTTGAAAAGCGAGGTCATGAACATTTATGGTCGGGTTGCCACCGATCCTGGCGCTGAATTTCATTTTCATCGCGGCGCACGCTATGCTGTCGAATTCCTCGGATATGAGCCGGCGCAGCTGGAAAGCCTAGCCGCGGAAGTAACAGCATCGTTCGCCGGCGTCGGCAATCCACATCGAATCGCGCCTGTATCTTCAGGTCAAACGGTTTTGGACATAGGTTGCGGCGCGGGAATGGATCTTCTTCTTGCCGCAAAGAAAGTGGGCCCTACCGGGAGAGCTATTGGCATCGATATGACCACTTCAATGATCGAACGAGCACGCGCAGGGGCAAAGGCAGCTGGTTTGTCGAACGTGGAGATCCGGCAAGGTGGAGCAGAAGAGCTTCCTGTTGAAGACGACAGCGTGGATGTCGTCATTTCGAACGGCGTATTGAACCTCACGCCGGACAAACGCAAAGCCTTCGGTGAAATCGCGCGCGTGCTGCGGCCGGGTGGACGGCTTTTGCTTGCGGATATCATCATCGGGACCGAGCTGTCGGAGGGGGCAAGAAGAGACATCGATCTCTGGACAGGTTGAATTGCCGGAGCTCTGTCGGAGACAGAGCTACTTCAGGTTCTCGCGATGGTCGGACTTGAGCAGGCTCGGATCACCAGCCATTTTGATTGCTTCCGGGCAACATCCAAAGAAACGATCGCGCGAAAATACGGTGTGCAAGGCGTCAATGCCTATGCACAGCGCGCCGCGCTCTAGCGAAGCCGGGCGGCTACTGCAACTCCTTTTTTGCTCTCGTATACGCGATGTGCAAAATATCGGAGACCGTTTCGATGGCAAAGATGCCGCCCACCCAGCGCGTAAGGCGAGGCGCAAACGCAAGACTGAAGCCGAAAGCTGCCGCTACCCATGCGCCGGTGCACCACGGGCATGTGAGGAGATCGCCCACGGCCTTTTGCAGTCCCGTACCGCGGGACTTTTCCTTGACCTCACCGGCGCCGCTGGAGCCTTGATAACGACTAAAAGGCGCGCGCAACGGGCTTGTCACCCAGTCTTGGGTGATCAGCCGGCTGAGCTTGTGTGTTGCAACGCCCAGCAATAGAATGTCGCGAAACTCCATACTCTCCGGAAATTCCTCGCGGCGCTCTGCTGCCGCCAGGAACCCGGCCATTGCAACCAGATAAAGGCCCATAAAGCCTAAATATGGGCCGAGTTGCATCGCTTCCCCGCCTTCGTAGCCTTGAACCGTGCGCTCGAGGCCGTTTACCTGATGTTCTTGTACATCTTGTTCCATGGATAGACCTCCCTCTTCAACTCAAACCCGAGCCGCGCCGTCCGTCGCTGTGCCGCGCCAGATGTCAGGGCACAATATGTGCCAAGTGGAAACCCAGTCCAATCGGCTTTCTCGATCGTGGACTGTTTCGGGACTGCGAACGGCGCATCGTTCATGTGTCCCAACCTTGGAAATGTGAACTTCAGTACGCCGCGGACAATCACCGCCGGGACGTGGCTTATTTCAGAAAGACCGTGATACTGAGGAGGAACAAACTGGTGTCGAGCCCCAGGTTGGGCCTGCGAATACCTGCATTGGAAATATGATGATAGCGCCACTCGGCGGTTAGAGCCGCGTGTTCTGAAACGAAGTAATGAAAGCCGAGCCCGCCCTGTGGTGTGAAGTTAAATCCATCGGCCTGCCCCTTGACGTCAAAATCCAGCGCCAAGATTCCCGCGCCGGCCTGAACAAACGGAATCAGACGATCACCGGCCAGGAAGTTAAAGCGAACCAGGGGCGTGACGCCACCTGCAACGCCATGTTTGGGTTCAAAGGCGTACAGAAAGGTTCCTTCGATGACCAACTCGAAATTTCCTCTATACCAAACATTGCCTCCCACTGGATCTGTCAGGCCGATGCCCCAGCGGGGGCCGAGATACAGAAACCGGACGTCGTCCACGTCGTCGATACGGTTTGCGTTTAATAAAAGTGGGAAGCCGTAACCCGCCCCAAAGCCAAGCGACTGGCGACCAAATCTAAAAAATGATGCGCGCTCCGCAACTTGTGCCGGCCCTTCAGCCGCCAACGCGCCGACATCACGCAGAGAAGACTCCTGTAGGATGTATAGCAAACACGATAGAAGCGCGCACAAAAAGAAGGGCTTTCTCATCCAATCCACGCTCCGTTTAGAAAATAGCGAAAGGGTTTCGGCGAGCGATCGAGCCGCGGCATAATTGTTTCATACCGCCAAGACCGTAAAATTCAATGCGGCAGGTCAAAAGTGGAATTCAACAATCAATGAGACGCCGCTTTTGAGCTAAGCTTCACTGCGATTTCGGGCCGACGAAAGCTCCGTTGGGGCGCAAGCTTCCGAACGGCGGCGGGTTGCCATGAACGAGAAAAACTCACGTCCTTCGCGCAGCCGGCGCAACATGACTTGACGATCGGAAATCATGTCGCGCAATATGCGCAAAACAGGGCGCGGACGAAAGTAAAACCGCCGATAGAAACGCTCCAGCGCCTCGTAGATCGCTTCTTTATCGAGACTTGCATATGACAGCACCGAATCCTGAATTCCATCGTTAACGAGCGCCGCTTCATCTTGCAGCAACCAGCCGTTTTGCATTGCTTGCGCGTACAGTTCGGTGCCTGGGTAAGGCGCTGCGAGCGACACCTGGATGCTATAGGGGTCGATCTCCTGGGCAAAGCGGATGGTTTCCTCGATCGTCTCATGCGTCTCGCCTGGTAAACCGAGGATGAAGGTGCCGTGAACGAGGATGCCTAGATCTTTGCAGTGGCGCATGAACTCCTTGGCGCGGTCTATACGGGTTCCTTTGCGTATGTTGTTAAGGATCTGCTGGTTACCCGACTCAAAGCCCACCAGCAAAAGCCGCAGCCCGTTTTCTTTCAAGATTTCCAGCGTCTGGCGCGGCACATTGGCCTTGGCGTTGCACGACCAGCATATCCCGAGCCTGGCCAAATGGCGCGCGGTCTCCTCGGCTCTTGGTAAATCGTCGGTAAACGTGTCGTCGTCGAAGAAGAACTCTTTAACCTGGGGAAAGAGCTGCTTGGCGAGCTTCATCTCTTGGCAGACGTTCTCCACGCTGCGCGTGCGATAAATATGACCGCCGATGGTTTGCGGCCAGAGGCAGAAACTGCATTTTGAGCGGCAGCCGCGACCCGTGTAGAGTGAGACGTAGGGATGTTGTAGGTACCCGATGAAGTAATCTTCAATCCGCAGATTGCGTGCATAGACTTCGGAGACAAAGGGCAAGGCGTCGAGATCATGGATCGGCGGCAGGGGTTGGGTACGAATGAGATTGCCGTTTTTGCGAAAACATATCCCGGGGATGTCATCCATTCGCTTTCCTTGAACAATCTCGGATGGCGCATAGTCGAACTCTCCGGTGGTGACGAAATCAATCACATTCGAGCAGTGCAGCGTTGCTTCCGGCTGAACCATCGTATGGGGTCCCACGAAGCCGATGACTACACCGGATCGCTCGGCCTTCAGACGCTCCGCGACTTTAATGTCGTTGCGCAGTGATGGCGTGCTTGTGTGGAAGATGACAAGGTCGTAATCGCGCGCTGCGATGACAACAGCTTCGAGGCTCAGACCAGCAGCCGGCGCATCGATCAAGCGGCTTTCTTTCACAAGCCCTGCCGGATAGGCCAACCAGGTTGGATACCAAAATGATCTTATCTCGCGGCGTGCCTGGTAACGGGCGCCCGCTCCGCCGTCAAAGCCAGCATAGGAGGGGGGGTTGAGAAACAAGGCGTTCATGAAGTCTCCTTTGTGTGGTGTGGCGCGCTACAGAGCTATGCGCAAAGAGGGATTACCGGGGACATAAACGTCCGACTATGTAGCCGAAACAACTAAATTAAGCAAACAGATGGGCGTATCTCCGGCAACAGTGGCAAGTATCTGGAATGTCACTACAAACGATTGGCGCGAAGCGGGGTAGTTCACGTCTTTGAGAGTTCATGTATAATACTCGCTGTTTTTCCGGTGGTCCAGATGCGGTGTTGTTCGGTGTCCACGCTTTGACGGAATTCCTCGTGGGTCGATAGCCCGCCAATCCTTTCAATAACTTGGGAGCCACCATCCTGTTGCGAGACCGCATTTCCTCGCTTCGAGGGGACGCGGTCTTTGATTGCCGTGCGGTACGATAAGTAGGCGCATCGTTTTGGAGCTATGAAGCATCAATCTCTTGTACGGGCATGAGAAAAACTACATATAACGGCACCCTTGGATCTCTCGCCTGCATGTATCGGCGATTTCTCGTGAGATTGGTCGATGCGTCGCAAAAACGAGCTCGCTGGCTTCTGTTGAGCATGCTCGTTTCAACTGCAGCCGTCGCTTGGTATGCCGCAACGCATTTGGAGTTTGACACGGATCCCGTAAACCTTTTAGCCCCGCAACTACCTTTCCGGCAGTTACAAAGCGAGTTTGACCGCCTCTTTCCAGATCTGGCCGACCTGATCGTCGTTGTTGTAGATAGCCCAAGCGCAAATGCAGCCGAGGAGGCGACAAACAAACTCGCAAACCTTGTAGAACAGCAAAGTGACTTGTTTCATTCGGTCTATCGACCGGGTCAAGGTCTTTTTTTTGAGCGCCACGGACTTTTGTACCTGGACACCCCGGAACTACGCGAATTAGCGGCGCAATTTTTAGCGTGGGCGCCAGTTCTCGGACATTTGGCGCACGACCCAAGCCTGCGCACATTTTTCCCGGTGGTGGGTTTCGCCGTGCAGAATTCCTCCAGTGTCGAGCATCAAGAGCTGATGGCCCAGCTCTTGCGCCGGCTAAGTGACACGGTTGAAGCGCAGTTGTCCGGGGCGGAAAGCCGTGGTTTGTGGGGCGAAGCTTTGCTCGGTGGTTCCAAGGTTGCCGGCGAGACTGACCGGCGGTTTCTTCTTGTAAAGCCCCGGCTGGACTATGCGAGCTTGCAAGCAGCGGATGAGCCTCTGATCGCTCTGCGCAGCTTTATCGACCAAGTTCAAGGGGAAAGAAACGTTACTGTTCGACTTACCGGATCTGTGGTTCTGGAAGACGAAGAGCGCAAGCTTGTGGCCCAGAGCGCGGGACTCGCAACCGTGGGTGCTTTTCTGCTGGTCTGCCTCATACTCGCCGTCGGGGTGCGCTCGTTTCGCGTTACCTTCGCGATCCTGGTAACGCTCTCGGTAGGGCTGATTTGGACGGCTGCCTTTGCCACCTTCGCCATTGGCGCTTTGAATTTGATTTCCGCCACTGCCCCTATTCTCTTCATCGGGCTTGGCGTCGATTTCGGCATTCAGTTCGCGCTGCGGTATCGCAAGGAGCGCGAGGGCGGAATCGCTCACGGCGAGGCCTTGCGCCAGGCTACGCGCGGGACCGGACTTGCTCTTACTTTGGCGGCGGTAGCCGCAGCGATCAGTTTTTTTTCTTTTCTCCCGACTAGCTATCAAGGGCTCTCCGAATTAGGTTTGATAGCGGCGGTCGGTATGGGCATCGCCCTATTGGCCAACCTGACAATTTTGCCGGCGCTGCTGACGGTGCTCCCGCTGTCCAACGCCACGGTGCCGATCGCTCGCTGGTCTTCGTCTCTTCTGCCGGTACTCATAACGCGTTACCGCAGGACGGTGCTGTCGCTCACTCTGGGCGGAGTCGGCGCGGCGTTGTTCCTACTGCCGCGGCTTGAGTTTGATTTCAATCCGCTCCATCTGAGAAGCCCTTCGATGGAGTCCGTGCGCACTTTTCAAAAACTCGCCAGTGATCCGGAGACGACGCCGTACACCATTGAGATCCTTACCGAGGATCTAGACAGCGCCGGCCGTTTGGCCGGTCGATTGGAAGCATTGCCGGAGGTGAGTAGAGTGCTCACGCTGGCGAGTTATGTCCCGGCAGAGCAGGATGAAAAGCTGGCTATCATCCGTAACATGGGGTTAGCGCTGCAATCGCTCGCAAGGGGTGGCACTACCGTTCCTCCACCCGATTCCCCGGAGCGCCTGAGCGCCTTCAGGGCGTTTCAACAGCAGCTTTCCGAGCTGCCGACAGAATCGCTCGCAGGACCTTTGGCAGACGAAGTGGCGCGGCTTGAGGATCTTCTCAGCCGGCTGCCAGCTGGGTCAGAGTGGCCGGCTTCGGCGCTACGGGAGCTGGAGACGCGTCTGCTGGGGGATTTGCCCAGACAATTGCAAAGATTACAGCGGCTCGTGAGCGCCGGGCCGGTGTCGCTCAAAGAACTGCCGCTTGACCTCACAAGTCGGTATGTTGCTCCCGACGGGCGCGCCCGTGTCGAAGTATTTCCTTCCGAGGACCTGGCAGGCAATCCTGCGATGGGACGTTTCGTCCGGGCGGTGCAATCCGTTGCCCCTACAGCCACAGGCGCTCCGGTCGAGATCCTTGAAGGCGGCGGCGCCGTGGTCGAGGCTTCGCTGTTGGCCACCGCGATCGCGGTTGCAGCGGGCGCACTGTTGCTCCTGTTGGCGCTGGGCAATCTCCGCGACACTGTTCTCGTCTTACTGCCACTTGTGTTGACGGCTGTTTTAACAGGGGCGTCATCCGCATTGTTAGGACTTTCGCTGAACCTCGCCAATCTGGTTGCGCTGCCGTTACTGCTCGGTCTCGGCAAAGCGTTCGGCATATATCTTATCATGCGCAGGCGAGAAGGGTTGGACACCAACGCACTTTGCAACAGCAGTACCCCTCGTGCTGTGCTCTACAGCGCTCTTACGACAATGGCCTCTTTTGGAACGTTAGCCTTTGCCGACCATCAGGGCATGTCTAGCATGGGGCTGCTTTTGTCGTTGACCTTGGGCTTTGCCCTGTTCTCCTCGCTCGTTGTCTTGCCTTCCCTCATGGATGAGATGGACCGTTGGGGGCTGTGGCCGCGCAGGCGGCCTGCATCGGCCGGTTTCGCGCGTAAGTAAAACCAAACGCATTGGACTGGTGCGTTGGGGCCAATACTCCACTCCAGTATTCCAACACTTCATTTCTCCCAGTGTTCTATGTTTGTCGCGGCATCATAGGTGATGAACCACGCCAACGTTCCATTGGTCGGCCTGATTTTGGCCGCAGGGAACGCGGGCGTTTGCGGCGATCCGAGAATGTCCTTGACGATCTGCGCTTTGCTACTTCCTGAAACGAGAAAAACAACCGCCGCTCCGGCGTTCAAGACGGGCAATGTTAGCGTCAGTCTGTACTCGCTGATTTCACGAACATAACAGGCGGTCACCAGGCGGTCGGTTTGCTGCAGCGCATTGGTTCCAGGAAATAGGGAAGCCGTGTGTCCATCTTCGCCTAGCCCCAGCAGAATCAAGTCGAAGCGTGGAAGAGCGCCGGGTGAAAGCCTGAAGAATCTCTTGAGTTCCTCTTCATATTCTGTGGTCGCGATCTCCGGGTCTTTTTCCCCGGCCATGCGATGGACGTTGTGGGCGGGAATTGGGATCTTCTCAAGCAAGACTTCCCCCACCATTCGGTAATTGCTCTGCGGATGATCCGGCGGCACGCAGCGCTCGTCGCCCCAGAAGAGATGAACTCCAGACCAGGGCACCTGCTGCCGGAAAGGTGAGCCGGCAAGTAGGGTGTACAGCCCCTTCGGCGTCGAGCCGCCTGACAGCGCGACGGCAAAACGGCCGGTCGCGCTCACGGCTTTGCCGGCTAAAGCGAGAAAACGTTCTGCCGCACGCGCATTCAAGTCTGCGAGATCACGGCAGATGATTACTTCTGGATCACGCGTGCGAGTACGACGCGCCATAGTAGGCCGCACCCTGAAGGGCGGTCTGTTCATTTAAAACAACCATCACCGGGATCGCCGACACGAAATCGCTATACCGGCCCTTGTCGACAAAAGCGCGCATGAAGGTGCCGTCTTTGAGCTTGCTCAGGATCTTTGGCGCAATGCCGCCGGCGACGTAAACGCCGCCCAGAGCCTTGGCTCTAAGGGCCAGATTACCGGCCTCAGCCCCGTAGACGGAAACAAACAGATTCAAAGTTTCCACGCAAATTTCGCTTTCGCCCGCGAGAGCCGACTGCGTGATCACAACGCCGGCATCTTCTGCTGCAGCGATCTTATCGGCAAGCCAAGCCGGCTCTTGGTACCAGCCACCGTGCTTGAAAAAATCATAAATATTAAGAATGCCCGGACCGGAGACCACACGCTCGTAGCTCACGCGACCGAACCGGTTCATGAGATAGCGCAATAACCTGATTTCTATTTCATTCTTGGGAGCGAAGTCCCCGTGACCCCCTTCTGAAGCGCCCGGGTGGTATTCTCGACCATCATGCCAGATGACCGCTTCTCCAAGCCCGGTTCCCGCTGCAATCAGCGCCTTGTTAGGAGGCCGGCGCACGATCCCCTCGTTTAGGCTGGAGAGCTCCTGCGGCTCCAGTGTAAAAATGCCATAGGCGGTAGCTTCGAGGTCGTTAAGCAATGACACTGATCGGATGCTGAACATGGCGGACAATTGTTTTGCATTCACGACCCAGGGCAGATTCGGCGTTTCAACCTGACCATCGACCACGGGACCTGCCACTCCGAAACACGCACAATCGATCTTGTATTCCCGATTGCGCAAAAATTCTTCGAGCACGGGTTCCAAGCCCGGATATTCTCTGCTGGCAAATATTTGCTTCTGATGGGCCGCCAGCTTGCCCTCACGGAACTCAAAAACCGCCAAATGGGTTTTGGTCCCGCCAATATCGCCGGCGAGAATGACTTTCCTTTCACTCGCAGCAAGGTTCATAAATTTGTGTTCAATGTTCACGGTCCGAACCAGCCCGAATGATTCATCGTGGCAGTCATCGAGGGACAAGCCCTGAAGAGCGCGGGCGTGGAAAACGTTCTGTTTAATGGTTGAACGTTGAACCTGGAACCTTGAACTTCGAACATTTTCCAAACCTCAGGGGGTGCGCCAGCGGCGGCCGTCACGTTGGATCAAATCATCCGCTTCCCTGGGACCCCAGCTTCCGGCTTCATAGTTGGGAAAGTGGACCGGCTTCGTCCTGCTCCAGGTTTTGATGATCGGATCTACGAGTGACCAACCGAGTTCGACCCAATCGTGCCGCGTGAAAAGCGTGGAATCTCCTTCGATGCAATCCTCCAGCAAGGTTTCATAGGCCTCTGGGGGAGCGCTGCCGAATGCCTCTTCGTACTTGAAATCCAGGCTCAGCGGGTTTACGCAAATTTCCGGGCCGGGCGGCTTGACTTCGAATGTCAACGAAATTCCTTCGTTCGGCTGGATGCGCATAACCAACACGTTGGGAATGACTTCATCGACGGCGCACGCTCTAAACATGAGCATTGGCGGTCGCTTGAACTGAATGGCGAGTTCGGTCACGCGCTTCACCAAGCGCTTGCCGGACCGTAAATAGAAAGGCACGCTTTCCCAACGCCAGTTGTCTACCAGAAGTTTGATGGCCGCGTATGTTTCAGTTGTGGAATCTCTGGCCACGCCCGGCTCTTCCCTATAGGCGGGAACTTCTTTGCCGTCGATCTTGCCGCGGCCATATTGCCCGCGAACAGCGCTTTTTAGCACCTCATCGGCAGTTAGCGGGCGGACGGCCCGCAGCAGCTTTGTTTTTTCATCGTGCACCGCATCCGCGGAAAAACTCACCGGAGGCTCCATCGCCGTGAGACAAAGCAACTGCAGCAAGTGGTTTTGAACCATATCGCGAACCACGCCCGCGCGCTCGTAATACCCGCCGCGGTTTTCAATGCCCACAGTCTCCGCCGCCGTTATCTGAACATGGTCTACATAGCGCCGGTTCCAAATCGGCTCGAAGACGGAATTCGCAAAACGAAAGACCATGATGTTTTGGACCGTTTCTTTACCGAGGTAATGATCGATCCGATAAACCTGCTTTTCGTCCAGCACCTGGTGCACCCGGCGATTGAGCTCACGAGCCGTGTCGAGATCCGTGCCGAAAGGCTTTTCAAAGACCACTCGAGTCCGGGGTTCTCCGTCTGTTTCCTTGGTCGCCAGGCCTACCGCCGAAATGTGCTGAATCACCGGCATATAGAGATCAGGCGGGATGGCCAGGTAGAAAACGCGAACCGGCAGAACCCGGCTGCCGTGGTCAAACTGGCCAACGAACTGCCGCAGATGCTGATATCCACCGGGTCCGTCGTAATCGCCCGATATGAAATAGAGCGTGGAAGCGAACTGTGCCCAGACCGATTCTTCCAGGCCCCTTCTGGAAAATTTACGCACCGCATCGCGCATCTTCTCGCGAAAGACCTCGTGGGTCATTTCGCTCCGGGCGTAGCCAATGACGGCGAATCGCTCGGGCAACCGTTTTTCGCGAGCCAGGTTGTAGAGAGCGGGAATTAGTTTTCGTGTAGTGAGATCTCCGGAAGCGCCGAAGATCACCATTACGGCCGCGTGCGGCCGCTTGACTTGGCTTAAGCCCGTTGCCCCATAGGCGTGGGGGTCGCCTTCCATACCGACTACTCCTTCTTTACCGCATGGCCGCCAAACTCGCCGCGCAGGGCGGCAATGAGTTTGGCAGAAAACGAACTCTCCTGGCGAGAGGCAAACCGGGCGAAGAGGGAAAGCGTAAGTACCGATGCCGGCACTTCTCTGTCGACGGCTTCCAAAACCGTCTGGCGTCCCAACCCGGAATCCTCAACAAAATCACGGACTAAAGAAAGCTGCGGATCTTTTTCAAGGGCACGCTCGACCAATTCCAGCAACCAGGAACGAACCACGCTCCCCTGATTCCAGAGATGAGCGATTTTGCCCAGGTCGAGACCAAAGGGCGAGGCCTTGAGCAGATCAAAGCCTTCACCGTAGGCCTGCAACAGCCCGTATTCGATCCCATTGTGGATCATTTTGACGAAATGCCCCGCCCCCGTGGGACCCACATGGGCAAAACCATCTTTGGGGGCCAACGTTGCGAAAATGGGAACGAGTGTTTCGACGATATTGTTTTCGCCGCCTATCATCAGGCAGTAGCCGACTTCCAAACCCCAGATGCCGCCGCTGGTTCCGACGTCGACAAAGTTGATGCCCTGGGCTTTCAGTTTCTCTGCGCGACGGATCGAATCTTTGTAATAGGAGTTACCGCCGTCGATAATGATGTCGCCTTGGGCGAGAGTAGGAAGCAGTTGCTCGATGGCCTCTTCGACGGGAGCGCCGGTTGGAATCATGAGCCACACGACGCGCGGGAGCTTGAGCTGTCTGACAAAATCTGCCAACGAGCGCGCGCCGATTGCACCTTGGTCGACAGCCCGTTGGATGGCCTCGGCGCTCCGGTCATAACTGATCACCGCATGACCGCCGCGCACGAGACGCTCGGTCATGCTCGCGCCCATCCTGCCCAGTCCGATGATGCCCAGTTCCATGATAGGTTCTGCCGGTACTACGGTTAGACGAAGGCAGCTAGCATAGCTTTTCTGAACGCCATTCAAAGCGCTTTGTCACCACGAAGTGTTTCATGATCTTACGCACGCTTACATACGATGAAATTAGCCCCACACTCTCATCTGTCCCACCACCACAGGACTGTCATCCCGAACGGAAGTGAGGGATCTGCTTTTTATGCTTGTTCCGTCTCGAAGAAAAAAGCAGATTCTTCGTCGCGCGCTCCTCAGAATGACATTCAAAAAAGTCTCCACGGCGACGGATCCTAGAACAAGCGCGGCCGAGGCTCCAACCCCAATTTTCATAGGAGCTCGCGAAGGATTCGGAACTAATACCCTTGAATTTGTTACCTCCGGACCTTCGCGTCCTTCGTGGTGAGACTCTATTTTTTGCTGTTGGCCCACCAGAGTTCTCTATCGTTGCAGTGCCCGGATTAATTGCTGCAAGCCCGCCATGGTGTCGGCCCCCACGTTGACTCTCAGCGCCTGGCGCCGTCGCTGTTTGAGTGCGGTGTAATCTCCGACCGCCTGCGCCTGAATCAAAGTGCCAAACGTGTAGTCGGTCTCCGGCACCGGCACATCGTCCGCCGGTTGATCGACTACCTGGAGGACAAGCACGCGGTTGGGCCCGCCTTTGTGGAGCTGTCCCGTTGAGTGAAGGAAGCGCGGCCCATATCCTAGAGTCGTAGCCACACCCAAGCGGTCGCGAAGCGAAGCGCAAATGCTCTGCAACGCCGCGCCGTGTTCCGGAGTAGGATTGAGATACGCCTGTATAGCCGCATAGTCGCGCGCCTTGGCTTTGCTTATCCAGGAAGAAATCGCTTGCTGCAATGCTTGGGGATCCGACGTAGACACTTCTTCCTTTAACGGTACGGCTCTTTTCTTTCCCGACGAAGCTTCACTCATAGCTTTCTTCGCCAAGTCCTTGGCCAGCTGAACATCGGGTTGATTGAACGGATGAATGCCGAGCACTGCTCCTGCGGCGGCGACCGCGATTTCCCAACGGAAAAACTCCTGGCCAACATCTGTTTTTTCATTCACGTCGATTCGAATCGCCGGGTGTCCTTTGGCTTGCAACGCTGCGATTTGCCGATCGAGTTCCTGGTTCTCGTCAACTTCAAACCTCAGATAGACAAACACCCGGTCCGCTCCGTATTTGTCGGGCGGCCCCGGTGTTTCGGTGGCTACAGGTACAATTCCCTTGCGATCTTTGCCGGTGCTCTCGGCGATCAACTGCTCCAGCCATGAGGGAAACGCGGCGAGCGAGGGAGAACACACGAAGGTGATTTTGTCCCGTTTCGCCAACGCCAGCTCTCCCAATGCGGCGCCGAGAACCAGACCCGGGTTTTGATCCGCCGGCACATTGGCGCCGCAAGCCCGGCTCATTGCGCGCGCGCGGGAAAGGATTTTCTCCACGTCGACTCCGATGAGCGCCGCAGAGAGCAGACCGAAGACAGTCAATGCCGAATAACGCCCGCCCACGTCCTCTGGGGCCCTGAAGATGGCGCGAAATTGTCTTTGCTGCGCCAAAGTTTCGAGCGGTGTGCCTGGATCTGTCACAGCGACAAAGTGCTGACCCGGCTCGGCGGTTAGCTGCTTCAGGTTGTCCCAAAAATAGAGAAACAAGGAATTGGTTTCGATAGTCGTGCCTGATTTGCTCGAGACGACAAAAAGACTATGAGGTAAATCGACCCGGGCCGTCACGGAAGTGACCGCGGCGGGATGGGTGCTGTCCAAAACGATTAATGCCGGGTAGCCCGCATCGTTGGCGAATGTTTTCTGGAAAACTTCCGGCGCCAGGCTCGATCCGCCCATGCCCAGTAAAACCACGTGACGGGTGCCGCCGGCTTTGACCTTATCGGCAAAGATCCGCAGTTCGCCCGCCTGTTTGGCCATTGTCTCGGGCAGTTCAAGCCAGCCCAATCGATCGGACAATTCGGCAGCCGGCGTCGACGACCACAGGGTCGCATCCTTTTCCCACAATCGGCTGGAAAACCGTTTCGCTTGCCAATCGCTCAAGCGGCTGTGTACGCGTCGCTCAAACTTCCCGAGTTGCAACTCCTGGCGATTCAATTGCCTGCCGAGAACGGCAAGTCTCTTCTTTTCCAGCGCCGCCATCAGCGCGTCGAAGGAAGCAGCGAAGGCGGCTACACCATCCTGCTGCAGTTTTTCCGCTATTTCATCGAGATGAACGCCCGAAGATTCCAAGCGGGCAAGCGTCGCCTCGGCCTCGTCAAGGCCGTGTGTTACCGTTGGTCCGGGGACTTTGCCGTGATCTCTGAATGCGTTGAGTGTGTCCACCGGCATTGTGTTCACTGTCTCGGCGCCAATGAGAGTCTCCACATAGAGCACATCCGAGTACTCGGGATTTTTCGTGCCCGTACTCGCCCACAGCGGCCTTTGCACGCGCGCGCCGCGCTGCTTGAGGCCCAGAAATCCCTCACCGTGAAAAATTTCTCGAAAGCGCCGATAGACGAGCTTGGAATTGGCAACGGCGATTTTGCCGCGAAGGGCCTGGGCGTCCGGCGTGCCCAGAATCTCAAGCGCGCGATCGACCATCGTGTCGACGCGGCTGACAAAAAACGAAGCCACGGAGGCCGGCTTTGCCGGCTCGGCGCAGCGCTCCAGGCCGCGGATATAAGCGCCCGCTACCGCTTCGTAATGGCGCATGGAGAACATCAATGTCACGTTCACATTGACTCCGGCGGCGATGAGCTCCTCGATGGCCGGAATGCCTTGCGGGGTTGCCGGCACTTTAATCATGACGTTGGGGCGGTTCACCGCGGCTCTTAGCCGCTTGGCTTCACTGATAGTGGCCTCAGTGTCATGCGCGAGGTGAGGCGAGACTTCGAAGCTGACATAACCGTCGGCGCCCGCGGTCTTATCGTAAACCGGGCGCAGAATGTCCGCCGCCTCCTGTATGTCTTCAATTGCCAAAGGTTCATAGAGTTGGCCGGGCGAGGCGTCGGGGTGCTTTGCCCGCAGCGCCCGCAGCGCGTCATCATAGTCGGTGCTACCGCCGATGGCCTTTTCGAAAATCGTTGGATTACTGGTCACACCCTGTATGCCATCTTCTTCGACCAGCTTTTTGAGATCTCCGGACCGGATCAGATTGCGTCGAATATAGTCCAACCAGACCGATTGTCCTTGAGCGCGAAGCTCCTTGAGAGGATTCATTAACTTTTCTCCAGTTAAGATTCTTTACTTGCTCCTTGGCGCCTTTGCGCCTTCGCGGGAGGTATGGTCTCTCTTCAACGCCGCTCCAAAGCTTTGATCTTCTCGAGCCGGCGGCGGTGCCGTTCTTCTCCTGTAAAGCTTGCAGCAAGAAAAATGCGTACCAGTTCCCGCGCCAACTCTTCGCCGACGACGCGTCCGCCGAGAACCAGAATGTTCATATCGTCGTGTTCCACGCCTTGCCGGGCGGAGTAGCTGTCATGGCACAGTCCGGCGCGAATGCCGGGCATCTTGTTCGCCGCTACAGAAGCGCCAACACCGCTGCCGCAGACCAGAATCCCGCGGTCCGCCTGACCGGCGAGAATGACTTTGGCCACAGCTTCGGCATAGTCAGGATAATCGACCGGGTCGCTGCTCGTTGTGCCGGCATCGATCACTTCATACCGGAGATCGTGCAGAGTCGTTACGAGCTTTTGCTTCAAAGCAAATCCCGCGTGATCCGCGCCAATCACAACACGCATAGGTCCCGGTCCCGAAGGTTGAGATCAAGGTTCAGGCTAAGGTTTTTCTCAGCCTCATCCTTAACCTAAGCCTGAATTCTTCAATAGCGCCAAGGCGCGGTCGACCACATTGCTAACCGTAAAGCCGAATTTCTCCATCACGACGCTCCCGGGCGCCGAGGCGCCGAATCGCTCCACGCCCAGCACATCGCCGCCATCCCCGGTGTAACGATGCCAGCCTTGCGGCAAAGCCGCTTCCACCGCAAGGCGCGGCTTGATCTCTGGAGGCAAAACAAAGTCACGGTATTCGCGTTCCTGCATGTCGAACAATTCCCAGCTCGGCATGGAAACTACACGCGCATGAACGTTTTGCTCTGACAGTTTTTGCGCCGCGGCGACGGTCAGAGCCACTTCGGATCCGGTGGCGATCAGAATCATGCAGGGATTGGGCGTGTCGGCCAAGACATAAGCCCCGCGTCTAAGTCCGGCGGCCGGTGCAAACCGGCTGCGATCGAGCGTCGGCACGTTCTGCCGCGTCAAAACCAGGGCAACCGGCCGGTCACGTGTCTCCACCGCGACGCGCCAGGCAACGGCGGTCTCGTTGGCGTCGCAGGGGCGAATAACGATCGAACGCGGTATGGCGCGTAAAGCGGCCAGGTGTTCGATCGGCTGATGCGTTGGACCGTCCTCGCCCACGCCGATGCTGTCATGCGTAAAAACATAAATCACGCCGACCTCCATCAGCGCTGCCAGCCGGATCGCCGGGCGCATGTAATCCGAAAAGACAAGAAACGTCGAAGCCAGAGGAATAATCCCTCCATGGGCCGCCATGCCGTTGGCCGCGGATCCCATGGCGTGCTCGCGCACGCCGAAGTGAATGTTGCGTCCGAAATAGCCCCAACCTCCCCCAGACAAACCCTGGCTCTTGGGGAAATCTTTCTGTGGGCTCTCAAAGTCTCCCATGCCATGTAGGACGGTATGCGTCGAGGGGTTTAAATCGGCTGAGCCGCCGATCAGCGTGGGGAGCTTCGGCGCGATCGCGTTGAGAACCTTCCCCGACGCCACGCGAGTCGCCATTCCTTTGGGGTCAGCGGGAAAATCGGGTATGGAGGCGTCCCAGTCAGGAGGCAATGCTCCCCTTATGACTTGTTCAAGCTCGCAAGCCAACTCGGAGAATTCCCGCGCATAGGCCGAGAGTCTTTCCTTCCATTGCATTTCCGCCTGTTCCCCCTCCGCGATTTGTCGGCGAAAATGCGCCAGGACTTCTTCGGGAACGTAAAATTCGCGGTCTTGCGGCCAACCGAGATTCTGTTTGGTCAGCTTGACTTCCGCATCGCCTAGTGGCGAGCCGTGGGCATCAAACGTACCCTGCTTTCCCGGGGATCCATAGGCAATCTGTGTCCGCACCGAGATCAGCGACGGCCGCCAGCTCTCGCCACGTGCGGCGTTCAGAGCGCGTTCGATGGCATAAATGTCGTTGCCGTCTTCTACGTGCAGCGTATGCCATCGGTAGGCTTTAAACCGCATGGCGACATCTTCGCTGAAGATCAGGTCCGTGGAACCAGCCAGTGAGATCTGGTTGCTGTCGTAAAGATAAATCAATTTGCCCAGATTCAAATGACCGGCCAGGCTGGCGGCTTCCGCCGCCACCCCTTCCATCAGATCGCCGTCGCTAACGATACCGTAGGTAAAATGATTGATGATCTCGTGACCCGGGCGGTTATAACGCGCCGCCAGATAGGCTTCCGCGATTGCCATCCCGACGCCATTGGCGAAGCCTTGCCCAAGGGGCCCGGTTGTCGTTTCCACGCCGGGCGTCAGCTCGCGCTCGGGATGGCCGGGCGTGCGGCTCTCCCACTGGCGAAACTGCTTGATTTGTTCCAGCGGCAAATCGTAGCCGGTGAGATAAAGCATGCTGTAGAGCAGCATGGAGCCGTGACCGGCGGAGAGGACAAAGCGATCGCGATCCGCCCATATCGGATTGCGCGGGTTGTGTTTCAGAAAACGGGTCCATAGCACGTAAGCCGCAGGCGCCATGCCCATGGGCGCGCCGGGATGGCCCGATTTCGCCTTTTCCACCGCGTCTACAGAAAGCATGCGGATGGTATTGATGGAGAGGGTTTCAATCGGGCTGCCCATTTTTTCCTGTCCTCCATGGAAGCCGAGCCGCAGATTTGCTCGCAGTATTCGACATAATACGAAAACCCAAATAGATCTGATCCCCGCATGACATTCCTTTGTCACTATGAGATCCGCTGGGCGTCAATGCCTGCAGAGCCACCCCGTGACAGCGTGGAAGGAATCCAGCTAAAGCTTGTCCGATAGGATCATCCTACCATAATAAACGATCACTGGTAGGCGCAACCTGTAACTAAGCTGTCGCTTTTACTGAAGCGGGTCTCTCAATCGGCGTAAAAGCTTATGAGTGTTCGGCGCCGACTGCTGCAGCTCGGAAGCAAAGATGATCTTCAAATAACGCAAATCGTCGGCAGTATCGATGTCGAACCACAGTGGAAGTAGTTCATAGTCAATGCCCAGCCTCGCGAGCTTTGCCCGTGTATCAGCCAGAACACGTTTGTGACTCCAACTCATCCCTTCAAAAATTTGCGGCACGAGTTGATTTGATCCAACAAGATAGTAACCGCCGTCGTGCGCCGGCCCCAGGACGACTCGCTTGCTGTTCGATTCAAGAAAGGCACAAGCGTGTTCGATCCACTGCGGCGGAAGTGGAGCCAAGTCACCACCGATGATAATCACATTTTTATAGCCGCTGCCGAAAAGCCTATCAAAGATCGCCGACATCCGCGCGCCAAGGTCCCCACCTTGTTGCGCAAACAATTGAAAAACCCGCGGCGCGAGACCTTTCATCTGTTTCCCGGCATGTACCGGTGTAAAGGCGAGATAAAGATCGGCAACGGTCAAACGGCTTAGATGGTGTAATTGATCCACGAGCAAGGCCCGGGCCAGCTTGGCAGCTTCTTCAGCGGAAAGCGGCGGCTGCAAACGCGTCTTTACCTGGCCGGCGACGGGCGCTTTGGCCATGACGGCAAGAGCATTAGCGCGCGTCGTCATAGTAGCGCTTCAGTCGCATCGGCGAGATCCCCAACAGATACAACATCTTTAAGGTCCACATCTTGAACATCGTCCGCCACACCCCGTCGGCGTCCCAGCGCCGCGCGGAGGTTACCACCCTGCTGCGCAAACAAGCGACGCGGCCGATACGCTTGAGCGTCCGGCAAAAGGCGATGTCTTCCATCAGAGGGATATCGGGATAGCCGCCCACGCGTGCGAAGACTGCGCGGCGCACGAAGATCGCCTGGTCGCCGGTGCCGACCTTGCTTACTCGCGAGCGGTAACTGATCATTCGCCCGATCACTTTGAGCATCCAGTGATCGCCGTCGAGTTCGATATCGAAGCGTCCGCCAACGACTCCCGGATCATTCAGAACTGCGCAAATGTCGGCAAAGGCAGTTGATGGCAAGCGTGTGTCGGCATGCAGGAAAAGTAAAACATCCCCAGTTGCAGAATTTGCACCGCAATTCATCTGCAGGGCTCGACCAGGCGCTGAAGAAATCACGCTTTGCTCCAAAGAAGCGCAAATTTCCCGTGTCCGATCCGTGCTGCCGCCGTCTACCACGATCAGCTCATCGGGTTGAAGGAGCCGGCTCGCTCTCAAGGTCGCGGCGATGGCTTTCTCTTCGTTGAGCGCGGGTATAATGACGCTGATCCTCATTGTACCGTTGTTTCGCAAGTATCTCACCGGCGCCATGCCAACCATTTCGTAAAAACCTGCCTCACAGTCGGGGTGAGTTTTGTCCTCATATAGGCGTCGCCGATTTTGCGCCATACCTCGGCCTGCGTCGGATAACAATGAATGGTCGAAGAGAGAATGCCTACGTTTTTTTTCGCGACTATGGCGAGAGTCAATTCACTGATCATCTCTCCCGCGTGCCGCGCCACCAGAGTGCCACCCAGGAGTCTACCGGTTTTCTTATCGTAATGAACGCGCCCGAAGCCTTCCTGCTCGCCGTCTAGAACGGCTCGATCGACGCGGCTCAAGGATTCCGTCATTGTCGCGACATCGAAGCCTGCGTCCCGCGCGTCCTTCTCATAATAACCCACGTGGGCGACTTCCGGATCGGTATAGGTGCACCAGGGGATTACAAGATCGCTTACCTTGCGCCGCGCGAAAAAAAGGGCGTTGGCGATCACGATTCGCGCCATGGCATCGGCCGCGTGGGTAAATTTGTACCGCGAGCAAATATCTCCGGCGGCATAGACCCGCGAATTGCTCGTGCGCAGCCGCTCATCGACCACAACACCCTGAGCCGTATGCCGCACCCCCGCCTCGTCCAGTCCCAAACCTTCAAGATTTGGCTTGCGCCCTCCGCCGACGAGAATTTCATCGACGACAAAGTCGTAATGGTTGTCGTGCGAATCGACGGTTAACCGCTTGCCGCCGCCGCTGGCCCCGCTCACCTTCAGTTCTTTGCCGCAGCACATGAGCTTGACGCCGTCGCGATCGATCATCGAGCGGCGCACGATCTCGGCGGCATCGGGATCTTCGTTCGGCATGATGCCGTGCAGCGCCTCGATCAGGTAAACCTCGCTGCCGAAACGCGCAAAGGACTGCGCGAGCTCGCAGCCAATGGGGCCCGCGCCGATGACGGCAAGGCGGCGCGGCAGAGTAGTGAGAGTAAAAATAGTCTCATTGGTGTAGTAACCGGCTTCCTTCAGACCCGGGACCGGAAGTTCGGCCGCTCGCGCGCCGGTCGCGATGACCGCGCGATCGAACTCCAGATGTTTGCCATCGACGTCGATGGAGGATGGGCCGATAAATCGACCATGGCCGATATATACGTCTACACCGAGTTTACGGAAGCGCTCCGCTGAATCGTGGACGCTGATGCCGGCGCGCAACCTGCGCATTCGTTCCATGGCCGCGGCAAAGATCACATTCGGCTTGGATGGCAGGTTAATCCCAAATTCCGAGACGTTTTGCGTCTCATAGGCTGCGCGCGATGCGCGGATGATTCCTTTGGAGGGCACGCAACCGACGTTGAGGCAATCGCCGCCCATGAGATTGCGTTCGATGAGCGCTACCCTGGCGCCCAGCCCGGCGGCGCCTGCCGCGCTCACCAGGCCGGCTGTTCCCGCGCCCAAAACCACCAGGTTGTATTTTCCCGTTGGAGTCGGATTGACCCAGCGCGGCGGGTGACAGTTTTCGACCAGTTGCTTATCATGCGGATCATCGAGTAGCATCATCTTATCGATGGGAGTAGGCCTGTGATCACGGTTGCGCGCAACACTCGGTGCGGCGCCTTCTTGCTCGGCTTCTCGAATCGCCTTTCGCGCAATGCGCGTTACAATGACGACAATAGCGACAGTCGCGAGCAAGCCAATGTAGCGGAGCGCCTGCTGAAAGGAACCGGCGAACGCCGTCGTTTCGCCCGCCAGGGCATCCCGCGCCACCGCGCCGATGTAAACGTAGAGAAAGATGCCAGGGAGCATCCCCAACAGGTTTGCCACAATATAAGAGCCGGCGCTGACGGCAGTAAGCCCAAGGAGGTAATTAAGCAGAGTAAAAGGGAATGCCGGACTCAGACGTGCAAGCAAGACCATCTTGAAACCCTGACGGCCTATAGCGCGGTCAAGGGAGCGAAACCTTGGATTACCTTCGGCCCAAAGAGCTACCTTCTGGCGCAGAAACGTGCGCGCAAGTAGAAAAGCGAACAATGCCCCGATGTTTGCTCCTACGAGCACTACGAGAAAGCCTGTCGTCAGTCCGAACAAACCGCCCGCGCTCACTGTAAGAGCGCTGCCGGGAATAAAGAGGACGGTGGAGAAGATATAAGCCAGGGCCATGACAATCGGGCCCAGGCTCCCGAGACTCTTCACATAGTCTTCAAGCTGCATGAACCACTCGCGGACCGGCAGAAACAGTAGCCCAAGCCCAACTCCCGCCGCCAGTGTAGCGACGATCAAGATCTTTCTATTTTTCATGACTGCATTCGCAAATGGTGACTACAACACGGACCCGGAACTAAAAACACATTTCGCGCAAAGCCGCAGCCAGCAGGAGCACATGTTTCACCACGGCTAACGAGCATCACACTACGCTTAAGAGTTTCGCGGCTAGCGCAAATCTTCTGGCTTCGCTTATCTCCTAGATGATCATTGTTCAGCACCGAATCTATTCTGGTCTGTCATTCTGACGAGCCCTTCGGCGATGCTCAGGATAAACTCCGCGAGGAAGAATCTGCTTTTACGCGCTAAATGCTTTGTGGAGAGAATCTGCGGGCCTCGTTACGACAGTAGTGCCCCGCCGCAGCTACTGCCAGAGCCTGCCGTGCAGGCATAACAGTGGTTGCCGACGGTGACCGGCCGACTGAGAACTTCTTCAACGGAGTTCAGCGATAAGATATTGAGGGCGTTTCCATCGTCGCCCCGAATCGGCAATTCCAGCATCTGATTAAAGTCGCAATCGTAGATCCATCCCTCCCACCCGATGCTGATCAAGTCGCGGCACATGACATGCTCAATTGCTGCGGCGTTGAAACTGGTTTCTAAAAGCTCCATGTAGCGCTCATATTCGCCGCGTAGCTTGAGATGTGTGGCATAGCGAGTGATGGGCATGTTGGTTAGGCAAAATAGATTATTGAACTCGATGCCGAACTGCTCCCATAGCTCCTTTTTGTAGTCCTGTTCGAGTTTGTTCTGCGGCGGCGGCAGGTGCGGTCCCACAGGGTTGTAGACGAGATTGAGAACGAGATCGCTCCCGGGGCGGCCGTAGCCGAGCGCGTTGAAGATTTTGAGGGCGCGAATGCTCGAGTCAAAGGTTCCCTTGCCCCGCTGGCGATCGACGTTGTCTTGCGAATAACAGGGAAGCGAGCAGATTAGTTCCACGCGGTTGCGCTTGAAAAACGCCGCCAGGTGCTCCTTGCCGGGCTCAAAGATGACGGTCAGGTTACAGCGATCGATCACATGGCGCCCGAGCGAAGCCGCTGATTCAACGAGGTGATCGAAGTTTGGATTTAACTCCGGAGCCCCTCCGGTGATATCGAGAGTCGGGATTTCCGTAGCCGAGAGAAAGCGGAGCACGGCGTCTACGGTCCCTCGCGTCATCATCTCCGTGCGCGTCGGTCCGGACTCCACGTGACAATGAATGCAAGCCAGATTGCAGTAGCGGCCCATGTTGACCTGCAAGACATCCACCGTACGTCGCATCAAGGTCTTGCCAACTAATCTTTGAGCAAAAGGCTTCATCGATTTATGGTTTTGGATTTTAGATTGATTTTGTAACCCTCACCTCTGTCCTCTCCCGCCAAGAGCCTGTCTCGCAAATCGTTTTTTCCCTGTACTGTCATCCTGAACAAAGTGAAGGATCTGCTTTTTTTTCCTGGACTTTCGACAAGACAAAAGCAGATTCTCGTCGGCGTGCTCCTCAGAATGACATTGCGACGAAGTTGTCAAAGCGGGATGAGCGCGATTCTCCATCGTCGTATTCTATCCTCGAGTTGTTTTTACGGGCAGCATCCTCTGCCCGGGCCGCAAATGCTTTCTGCTTTTTGCGTCATGTTGTGCCCCATCCCCTTGGTTTCACGCGGGTGGCGCCGCTGGTCGCGCGAACAATCGAAGGCACCGGCTTTTTCGGCCGGCACCACCTCTCTCGGCGGCACAAGGATAAACTGACCTCGATAGGGCGGCTTGGAGTAAATTTCAAAGGTCTTTTCGCAAACCGCGATGCGCGCGCCCCTCGAAAGGATATGATCGTCATCGTCCACCACCTGTTTCCAGGGGCCGCGATAAATGACTGCCTGGTTACGCTCGATGCACGGACCTTCCTTGCCTTTATAAGCGGTAATGGTCATAGAGCGAAACTCGATGCCATCCACAGTCTGGAAAGGCTGCGACTGAAGATCTTCGATGTGAATGCCATAGAACTTCGCCTCTGCAAAGGCTTCAAGGAAATCCTCTTCAAGAAAAGCTCCTGACACGCAGCCGCTCCAGAGGTCCGGATTCTCAACCAGGGCGGCAGGCACCGGCTCATCGCTCACTATATCGGATATTGCGACCCTGCCGCCACGCTTTAACACGCGGTACATCTCTGTGAAGAGCGCTTTCTTATCCTCAGGCCGAACTAAATTGAGCACACAGTTGGAGACGATCACGTCAATGGATTCATCCGCTACGAGAGGCCTTTCACGCCGGAGTTTCTCTTTAAATGCTTCCAGGGCGGCGAGATCGGCAACGGACCTGACGGGATGCTCTGCCAAATACTGGTCTAGCCGTTCCAGATCGGTCTTCAAATCCTGAATGCGGCCGCGCCGAAACTCGACGTTTTGATATCCAAGTCGATTCCCTATCGTTTTCTGATACTTGTGCGCGAGCTCCAACATCGCCGGATTGAAGTCGACACCTATCACCCGTCCCTTTGGGCCGACGATTTGTGACAGGATATAGCAGGTCTTGCCGCTGCCGGACCCCAGGTCAAGAACGGTTTCGCCCGCCCGCACATGCCTTGACGGGTCACCGCAGCCGTAGTCTTTGTCGATGATTTCCTCTGGAATGACCCCGAGGAGGTCGGGATCGTAACTGATAGGTACACATAGGCCGGACTCGCCTTGTAGTGCCGCTTTACCGTAGCGGTCTAGCACTGCGGATTCATAGTCGAGGCCATTACGGCTTGCGGCGAGGTCCTGAGATTTGACCGGGTCACGAGGGTCCATCGTTCCTCCAACCTACTTTAGATACTCACTGGTTTTGTTTCGCTTCAAATATCCGCTCTATTAGCACCAACTTTCTTATCTTGTAACGACCGTGGGGAAAAAAAGTTCCCGAACGAAACAGGTCCTTAGTACTCGGCGTTCGAAAGCCCCGGAGTTCTAGGGAACTTTATTGAGGTGAAAACAGTTATAAAACTGTAGCTTCCAAGTTGGCAAATGCCCGCGCCGGTCGTTAGAATGACCGGTGTGAGAGGCGACAAAAGAACCGCCGTAACCGCGAGGGACAGTTTTGTTCGAGAAGCCATGGTTCACCTCGATCATCTATACCGCGTTGCGTTTCACCTGGGAAAAGACGCGGACCACGCCCAGGATCTCGTGCAGGAGACCTTTGCCCGCGCGTTGGCTGCGTACAACCAGTTCAATCCAGGAAGTAACATGAAGGCCTGGCTTACCCGCGTCCTTTACAACCTGTATTTCGACTATTACCAACAAAGAAAACGGTGGATCCCAACAGAACTTCCCAACGAGGAAGGGGCGGATTTTTGGCAGCGGCTTCCGGACGATTGTCCTGGGCCCGAAAGTCGGGTTCTCAACGAGGAGCTAAATGCAAAGGTAACGGATGTCCTACGGCAACTGCCGGAGGAGTTTCGCGCCCCGATCCTTCTGGTCGACATGGGGGATTTCTCGTACGAAGAGGCCGCGGAGATCCTGGCTTGCCCCATAGGCACGATTCGGTCCCGGCTTTCCCGTGGCCGGAGGCTGGTGCGCCGGCGGCTACAGCCGTATGTTGATATCGACTTAGGAGGGATGAAAGCTAAATGACCTGCGATGAAGCACAAGAACTGATCACGGCTCTGGTTGATCAAGAGCTTCGCGAGCCGGAGCGTATGACGCTGCAAAGCCACCTCCAGCAGTGTGCCCGCTGCCGAATGTCCGTCGAACAGGAGCGCGCTCTAAAGATCCAGATCCGAGCCGTGGGTGATCGCCTCCACGCGCCTATTCAGCTCCGGAACCGGATTCTTTCGGAACAGCGAAAGCTTCGGGAGCAAGACCCATCTGTGGGAGGATGGCAAAGCTACATTTGGCCAATCGAATACATCCGCCGCCCCGCATTCGCCTTGGCGGTCATTTTAGTCCTTGCGCTCGCGGTATACTATCTGGCTATTGCACCAACGGGCCAGCCCATCGCACACGCTGCGGTGGAAAGCTACGCTCTTTTCGTGAAGGGCGACCTTCCCTTGATCAGGGCTAACCGATTCGAGGACCTTGAGGAGCAGCTCACGCGCGCCGTGGATGGGCGATTCAAGCCAATGGGGTACGACCTGTCGGCAATGAATTTGCATCCTGTCGCCGGCGCAGTGCGTGAATGGCAGGGACGAAAAGTCCTGGTTGCGATCTATCAAGGAGAAGGAGGCTCTCTCCTCTGCTACACTTTTCTCGCCTCCGACCACGACGCTCCCCCGGACGCGGCAAGATTTTTTCATGCCGATAAAAACATCAGCTTTTATGCGTTTTCGGCCAACGGCGTGAATGCCGTTCTTCACCGCGTGGGCAACGTGACCTGTATCCTGGTTTCCGAGATGCCGATGGAAGATCTTCTCGCGCTGGTCAAAGCCAAAGCGCGAGTCTAAATAGGCTACGCCGCAACCAGAAAACCCAATGTATCGCGCAAAGACGCACAGCATGCCCTGAGCAAAGTCGAAGAGGCCGCAAAAAAGCGAAAGCCCGCATAGGCTACACAAACGAAAATCCCCCCGCGCCGCGGGGAAAAGGGGGCTTGAACGGAGCGAAGTGGTTGAACATTTTGAACGGCTTTAACCTTATTTTAGTTGGCGTCTTGGCGGGAGAAATGTTTTGAACTCAATCTGTGTCAAGCATCTCAGACGGACGAATCTAAGGAAGTTTTCTCAGCGCCTGTAAAATCTGCTCGTTGGAGGCCCTCTTCGTGTAATCGACCTCGACGAACCTCCAGCGTACGATCCCCTGCTTATCGATTACGTACGTAGCGGGGTGCGGCCAGCCGTTTCCCTCAGGGTTGAGAATGCCGTAGCGCGAGATAACTTTGTGGTTTTTGTCTTCAAGCATGGGAAAATCAAAATCTCCTGGAAACTTCGCTTTGAGCTTCTCGACGAACTTTTTTGAATGGTCGCGGCTGTCGATGCTCACGGTCAAGATCTGAACTTTTTGTTTCTCTTCTTTAGTTAAGAGGTCATTCAGCTCTCCGAGCTGCTTTGCGCAATAAGGTCACCAGTAGCCGCGGTAGAAAACCAGCACCACGTTTCTCTGGCCTCGAAAATCGGAAAGAGTTACTCTTTTGCCATCGATATTCTCCAGGGTAAAGTCCGGGGCTATGTCGCCTGTTTTCACCCTTTGGAGATCCGTGGGCTTTAAGTCTGCCCCGTCTTTGGGACCCAATTGCGCCTGGGCGAACGAAATGGAGAAGACGAGAACAGTGATTAATGTCACGAAGCGAATTAGCAGCATAGATCCTCCCCACACCTTCATTAACATTTTTGAGCTTTTAGCGCGCGTGGAGCGCGCACGAAAACTGGCGCAGGCTCCATATGAGGTTTGCCCCCAAGGCGAGAACGGCAACAGGAAGGAAGTAGGGAGCGATGGTGATTGCGGCAACGGTGAATATTGCAGCAAGAGAACCGAACGCCAGAACGAGAGTGGGTACGCAGCAGGTAAATCCGGTGAGCAGCGCGGGCAGAGAAGCGATAAAACCTCGAACAACACTGCGGCCTGTTTTTACCGAGACCATTAATCTGGCTCGCGCAATGGCTACCGCGATATTCAAAGCCACCAGAGTTCCGAGTAAAAGAGCCAGAAGCAGATTAGGTACGGAGATGAACAGAGCAACCGATCGGGTCAGGTAAACAGCGACAATGGGCTCCCACACAAACGGGGCAGTCGGCTTCCACATCTTTGGAGCCCAGTCAGACGCAACGGAAGCGGCCGGCACGGGCCTTCCAAACGCGAGGTCGACTCCTGGCGCGATGATAATCGTGCCCACGGAATAAAGATACACAAGCACGAATGTCACGCCTACCGACAGCCCGACTCGTCGAGCCACCCGATCGCTAAGACAATCGATGAACTGATTGCACCATTTTCTGATCATCTCACACACGTGAGGTCAAAACTTGAGTCTCCGGAAAAAATGCGTACCAGGCGAACCACATCACGTCGAAAGATGCTTGCTGCTTGAGCTGGGTTCCCGCGAGCTTACCACCTCTCGCGAGCCCACGCGTTGTCCATTCCGAATTTGTAAGCTCGTCCAAGACACGGGCTGTTCCAGAAGCAAAGTTCACAGCTCTTCCGTTTATCTCGCGCACAAATACCCGTACCACATCAAGCTCCGCATCGTAGATGGCAACTAAAGGGACACCGGCCAGACTGGTGTTCATAACTTTCTGTTGGCGCAAGGATTCTTTATGGATTGCCATTTGCCGGCCATTTGCTTTTAATCCCACGACGACCTCTTTGGGACCAAACCGGTTGTCTCTTGCCATCACCGGAAAGAGCGGCCCGCCCGAATCGTAATAGCTGCCGGGTCTATCATACGACCCATACGGGTCTCTGCCGTAAGAACGAAAGTAACCGGTCTCCGTCGAGAGCACTTCTGTATTTGGGTAACGACCGCGCCACTGAGACCAACGGGTCCAGTCAAGCGTGATCTCCTCCAATACTATCCCTTTGCTTTTTCCATCAATAGCACCGCCCAAAATTTGTGGCCATTGGCTGTCGGTTTGCCGGTCGTACATAAGGAGATTGCTGTTGACAAGCTTTCCGCTGGTACCGAAAGTGAGCATGGTCCCGTCCTTGGATCGCCCGCGAAAACCGACAGCGGATCCGGTTAACGGACAGTAAGTGATCGAGATTTTTTCCCCTTTGACTTCCTCGTTAACGATTTCATGCCAGACCAGGATCTTTTGGGGATAGGCTTTAACGACGTCCTTGTAATCGAGCCCGAAGACGAGATCATTTGGCTGCAGAAACTTCTCTGCCTCGGCTGGGTGCACGTATTTCGGCTTGTCGATAGGCGGGATGCCGTCTTTGGGCGGCCCTCCG
Organism: uncultured Syntrophobacteraceae bacterium; assembly: GCA_964410485.1. Taxonomy (GTDB): domain Bacteria; phylum Desulfobacterota; class Binatia; order UBA9968; family UBA9968; genus CAYPHJ01. The sequence goes on along the minus strand of CAYPHJ010000038.1, from coordinate 2,841 downwards.
GACTTGATATTGCTAACAAAATCTTCAAGTGACCATGAGTTAGCCCGAGCCATTCCAGCCGGCCAAAGAGACCCGGCAGCAAGCACAGTCCCCCCGACGAGCGTGAGAAACTCACGACGCGATACAGCCATAAGGTTACCCCTCCTGGAGGTATAACCACATATTCCTCCCAAGAGTTCCCGTAGTAGGCTGCTGCGCCACGAAGAGCGGCTGCTCAGATCCTCCCTCGCGCCCGTTATTCGCATTGGGAGATCCCCAGGTAGACAGAAGGAGAGGGATGGGTAAAAAAGGGCAAATTCGGATGCGCCGCTTGGTTGAAAAAACAAGCCCGGAGCGCAGGGCACTGAACGCAAGTCGAAGGGAGGGGCACGGGAGGTTTTGGACAAAAGTGGATTTACAGAAACGATTTCAGCGAAAGGGCAGACCGCCCCGATCGCGAGAGTATCTCACTACTAGCCGCCCATTTTTTGTCGTACCATTGGCCGGCGTAGCTGTAGACTTGCGCCACACCCGGCACTAGAATCACCGCTTGTGACGTTCCAGGAGTTTTTCAACGCTAATCGGAGTCTTTTTTACTCTCTTTCCGGCCAGGTCTTTTTCGTTCTCGGCCTCACGATCGCGCTGAGCGCCCGACACGACACGAAAATTCCGCTTGCCAGATCCTTTTGGTTGCTCTCCGCATTCGGCTTCAGCCATGCTTTTTACGAGTGGAGTTATATCATTTTACCGGTTCAGAAAGCCTATCTTTCGGTGGAGTCATACCGTCTCTGGGAGATTCTCCAACGAGTGCTCGAAGCGCTTTCATTCGCTTTTCTGTTCCAGTTCGGAATTTCCGTCATGCAGATCACCAGGCCGAGCCGGTGGCTCTCGCCTGTTCCCTGGGCATTGTTCGCGTTATGGCTTTCGGGCTTTCTTTACGCCCTCCCTCCGCCGAGCGAGCCATTTAGAACCGTTTCCGATTTGTCAGATGTGTGGGCGCGGTATCTCCTATGCTTCCCAGGAGGCTGTCTGGCCGCCTATGGACTAATGCTTCAGACAAAGCAGGCCAAGAGCATGGGCGTCCAGCAAATCGCAACACATTTGAAATTCGCCGCCGTAGCTTTCCTGATGTATGCGGTGGTAGCAGGGCTTTTCGTGCCGCCCGCTTCTTTTTTCCCCGCCTCCTGGCTCAACCGCAGGTTACTCTCAACGTATCTTGGGATCCCTTCCCCAATGATTCGCGCCGCCGCAGGACTGTTGATTACGTATTTCATGATTCGCAGTTTGGACATTTTTAAAGTGGAATCGCGACGAATGCTCGAAGAGGCCGGCCGTATCCGAGCCCTGGCGGAGGATCGAGAACGGATTAGTCGAGACCTCCATGACGGGATCCTTCAGCATCTCTACGGCGCAGGGTTGCATCTCGAAAACGCACTGGCGAGTTCGTCTACGGATTCCGATGCCGCCCGCGGCCTGCTCCAAAAGTCAATCCAGTTGCTCAACCGTGGTATGCAAGAGATTCGAAATTACGTCTTCGATCTTAATTGGGATACTAAAAGCGATCTCGAATCGAAGGTTAGAGACCTTCTGGTAGACCATCCCGGATCAAAGCTGGATAGTCAACTGGAGGTTTCTGGACTCAAGCACGGAAAGCTGGCGGCTGGCGCGGAACTACACGTTTACCATTTCGTTCAAGAGGCTGTCGGCAATGCAAGAAAACACGCTCATGCGGGCATGCTCAAGGTGACGGTTGCCGCTGATGACAAGTTTTTGAGCGTCAAAGTCGAAGATGACGGAGTGGGTTTTGTGGCAGGCGAGAATTGGCTCAACAATGGCAGTTCGCAGCAGGGACTCAGGAACATGAAGCGTCGCGCAGAACTGCTTGGCGGACAACTGGCGATTCGAACGGGCCCGGACTCAGGCACAATCGTCACATTAACGGTACCTCTCGAAAGAGATCTCTATGACCAAAGGACAGATCCGCATTCTCATAGTGGACGATCACGAAGTCGTTCGGGCCGGCCTCCGGTCAGTTCTTAGCCATCGCGCTGACCTTGCCGTCGTTGATGAAGCGGCCACTGGAGGGGAAGCCGTAGAAAAAGCGGTGCGTCTCAGGCCGGATATTGTTATTATGGATCTGCGTCTTCCCGAGGGCGACGGTGTAGAGGCCATCCGACTCATAGTAAAAAAATGCCCAGCGATTCGAATTCTTGTTCTAACGGCGTTCGCTGACGATCAGCTCCTCTTTGACGCGATTCGAGCAGGTGCCCACGGGTACATCTTAAAAGAAATCAACAGCGAGAAACTAATAGAAGCTCTGCGAGCTCTAGCGCGTGGCGAAGCGCTTGTCGACCCTCGAGTGACAGAGCGCATCCTAAAAAGGTTCAAAGAAGGTCCTCTTCTACTACAGCAAGACACCGCATTTTCGGGCCTGAGTTTCCAGGAACGGCGTATTTTGGCATTCATCGCCGATGGAAAAACCAACCGAGAGATTGGTCAGCGGCTCCACCTCTCTGAAAAGACTATTCGCAACTACGTCAGCCAGATCTTGAGTAAACTCGGGCTTCAATCCCGAACGCAAGCGGCAGCCTATGCAATCCGGCATCATCTGAACGGTTAATATTCGGCGGGGCCGGAGGGGGATTGCCGGGGCAAATGTCCCGAATTGCGCGGGACATTTGCCTCTTGTTCCCTGGAGCAGCGGCCTTACCCTGCCTCAACCAATTGTTGTCTGAGGAGAGGGTGGTATGTTTCAGAAGAATTTTTGTAAACTGCGGTGCTCGCTAAAAACCTTTGCTTTCCTGGCTATTTCGGTAAAGCCTGGGGTTTGGACATTCCAGGAATCGGTTTTGACGGGGATGT
>CAYPHJ010000037.1:0-40407 GCA_964410485.1 uncultured Syntrophobacteraceae bacterium | reverse complement strand
GCTAAAAAAAGGATTGAGCGAACGCGAAAAACGCGTCGCTCATCCTAAACGTTAGCCTGGCAGTCGTGCCCTTGAACGAATGATCGTTTATTAGCATTTTTTCCGTCCTGCTGATAATCTTACGGTCAGAGGTGATTCTATGAGCACGCTTACGATAACACTTTCTGACGACCGCCTCGCCAAGTTGCGAGAAATTGCCGACCGCTTCAACATAAAAGCTGAGGACTTGGCCCGCGTCAGCATCGAGGAACTACTGACACGGCCCGAGGAATCGTTTCAGCAGGCCGCCGACTACATCCTCCATAAAAACGCCGAACTTTATCGGCGTCTCGCCTAGTGCGTTATCTAACTTTGAGTGAAGTGCTCGAATTGCATCGCCGAATCATCGGTCAGTCTGGAGGAGCCTTGGGCGTCCTCAACCTGGGCGCTTTGGAGTCAGCGTTGGTTCAGCCCCGCATGACGTTTGGAGGCAGAGAGCTGTACCCATCTATTGTGGACAAGGCGGCAGCGCTTGGTTATTCGCTTATCCAGAACCATCCTTTCTTAGACGGCAACAAACGTACCGGACATGCAGCTATGGAGATCTTTCTGTTTCTCAATAATTTTGAGATTCAGTCTTCAGTGGATGAGCAGGAAAGAATTGTATTGCAGGTGGCGTCCGGCGAAATGGATCGGGAAGCATTCACGGTTTGGCTTCGCGATCATGTCGTCGCACAGTCCTGAAGGTCGGAGGCTAACCATTCGCTTCAGCCGATCGCTGAGAGCGACGGCTGAGCGCCAGCGTTAGACGCACACCGACATGAAGGACAATCATCGACACCGCTTTAGGCTTTCATTCATCTCAAGCGCAAGCCAACTTGTTGTGCCGCCGTCGTTGGAGGTTTTATCGCGGCTGCGATCGGCTGCGCGGTGGGATGAAGCATCAATCCACCCGGTGGACAGCGATTTTCCTCGCGCTCACGTTAGTTGGCGTCAGGCCGCAGGCTTTAACCTTCACTGTTTCGAGAACGACCTATCGTCTGGACAATTTCTGGTGAGTCGTCTCGAGTTCTCTGCTCCCAGCGGTGAAATCAATCTCGGTGGCCAGGCTCTGGAACGATGGCCTCGCGAATTGTTTGTCTCCGAAGATCTCGCGACCGAGGCCCTGGAGTACTTTCTTGACCACGGAGAACCGAAGTCGTTGCTTTTTTGGATTGACACAGGGGAGTTTCCGCGTGAAACCATTTGGGAGGGGCGTGAAGAACGAGAGGCTTGGGAGCGCGCCAATCGCGGATGAGAAATAGCGTCTAACCCGCGGCTGAAGACTGATGTCGAGAACGCTCGCCTTTGAGGCTCGCTTATTCGTTACGGCTTAGCCGCATCGCGTTATCCGAATAAGGGATGAAACTACCCGCAGCAGAACGTGCAATCATTGCACAGGCCAAGATTCGGGACCACCTGCTTTCGACTGAGCATCCGGTCGGGCGTTTCAAAGCGCCGTTCTTCGTCAGCCTCGGTTATACGAGTGCCAACTGGCGACGTCTTGAGGAAGACCTCCTTGCTCTGAGCGGAAGGACAACATGCTCTGGTTCGTGTCGATGTTGTGAACCTCACGGAGATCGCGTGCGCTCTTGGGAACCCAGTCTGGAATCCAGCCTTGTCGTATCGCGCCTGCCCGTTCTGCTGCGATGAGGTCTGCGTATGACGCCTCTTGCTGTCCACCGCAACCGGTACAGGTGACGGCCAACAGTAACGCCAAAGCAAAGAGGCTTATCGTCGTCATTTGACCGGCTAACGATCAAGGCTGAGCGGACGAGGCCAGTGAGCGTAGCGAGCGGGTGCGAAGAGCCGTCTCAAGCCGTTGGTTAGCTGACCCCTCAGGCTTGAAAAACCTCCGCTTCACTCCACTTTCGTTCAACCTCATCTACTATCGCAGCCTTGGTGTCCACGCACTCTATGATGTTGAGCTGTTTTTTGCCGGCATCCTTGAGCGACGAACCGACTAACCAACTCCTGTCGTTGAAAAGAACGTACCGATCGTGAAGTCGCGGATGTCGACGCACTTCAACAGAAAACCCTTCAGTGCGGAACGTCACGAGTGCCCGAGAGAAACCGTTCTCAAAAACGTCGACCAGCCTCACAACAGTTGCTGCTCCCCGGCGGTCCGTCTGAAGCCGGATGTTATCCGATACTCCGCCTGGATCGATGCAACGCGGTTTAAGCGACCGACCTCACTGCAATGAGATCGCTGTCTTGCACCGGCCGCACGTCGTTGACGTTCAACGTGACAAGCGCCTGAGTTTTGCCGGAGGCGGTCACGAATTCCACCTCCAAGCCATCGGGATCGTACACCTGCACGACAGCCCCCAGATCTCCGTTGCGAAGACCATGTTCGGGTAAGTCTCGGTCAAGCACTACGGTATCGAGTAGTTTATAAATCATGGCATTTCTCCCGGGAATGCAGTCACAAACTGTGGGACGTCGCCACCTGACAGAATGATCCAGACAGTCAACACTCCCGCAGACCTCCCTGAAGGACCGTTTAAAGTACCACGAATTTCGTCAGCGGTTTCAGGGGAAGCGGAACTCGGGAAGGACAGTCCGTATGGCCAGAAGTATGACCCTAGGGACCGACTGCGAATTCCTAGCAGCTGCTCACAAATGCGCCCATCGGAGGTCTCGCCTGCCCCGTTTAAAGCATATGGTGGCCGAGCGATGTTCCGCCAAGCAGCTTCGTAGCCCATAGGCACGCATTCTTCTCATGCGAGACTGGTCGGGCGTTTTTGGCCGTGTCCGCTGGTGAAGGGGAGGCTCATTATTGGCGACGCTGACGCTGGCTAACAAGCGGCTTGAGAAGGACCTTCGGACCCGCTCGCTCTGCACGCTCGCCTTGGCCTCTCAGCCTAAACGTTGGGCCACAAACCGAGATTGACTTGGTAGTGAGTACGTCCTACATTGTAAGACATGAAGACAAGTGTCCTTACTATCAGACTCGATAAGGATCTAGATAACCTGTTAACCAAGGCGAGCCGTCGGTCGGGAAAGAACCGGAGCGAGGTCGCTCGAGAGGCCCTTCGTCGCCAGCTTCGCATTAGCCAGTTTGAAGCATTGCGCCGCAAGATCATGCCTTTTGCGGAGGCGCGCGGATATCTGACAGACGAGGACGTGTTTGCCGACGTGTCGTGAGGGTTTTTCTCGATACGAATATCCTGATTAGCGCGGCGGCAACGCGCGGACTCTGCGCGGACGTTCTGCGCGAGGTTCTCGCTTCACATGAGCTTTTGACTTCGGCTCAAGTCCTTGGCGAACTCAGGCGGGTGTTGCGGACCAAATCCGGCGTAGATCAGGATTTGGTTGACGAGTTTATCTGGTTAATGCAACAGGACACCGTGCTTGCGCAGCCTGATCAATTGCCGAGCGTTGAAATTCGAGATCAGGATGACTTGCCTGTTTTGTCGGCCGCGATATCGGCCGGAGCCGATGTGTTCGTTACAGGTGACAAGGAAATCTTGGACTTACGTCGAGTTGAAAAACTCGCAATTCTTTCCCCCAGACAATTCTGGGAGAAACTAAGGGCCCAACCACAGCGTAGAGCCGGACGCGCAAAACCCCGCCGCTCACGCAAGGGTTAGGCTAGTAGCTGAGAGGAAGGTCGGCCGTGACAGCGACGACGAAGAAGCCTCGCTTAATTCTTTGGGGAGCCGGGACGCCGCGGACATTGCGGACACACTGGGTGCTTCACGAGCTAGGGCTGGAGTACGAGAAGCACCCGATCGGCTCGCGAACCGGCGAAACCCAAACGCCCGAGTTCAAGAGGCTAAACTCTAGGGAGAAGATCCCAGTCCTGCAAGACGGAGACTTGGTGTTGGCTGAGAGCGCGGCCATTGTGACGTACCTGGCGGAGAAGTATGGCCAGTCGACTGGGCTAATTCCGCCCGCCGGTTCTCCGGAGCGCGCGAAGTATTACGAGTGGTGCTTCTTCACGATGACAGAGCTCGATGCACACACGCTCTACGTTATCCGAAGACACACCGGCTTGCGCGAATTTTACGGGGAGGCACCGAACGCCGTGCGTGCCGCTCAGGAAGGGTTCCAGAAACAGGTTCGGGTCGCGGATCAACGGCTGGCTATTAAGCGACCATTCATCCTGGGGGACACTTTTACCGGCGCCGACATCTTGCTGACCACGTGTCTTACATGGGCTGACCGCTTCGAGTTGGCACTGACTGAGAGGCTTCGAGAGTATATGCGGCGCACAACGTTACGGGACGCTTACCGCCTTGCCTTTGCGGCCAACCAGAGATTCTAGGTGGGTTCGGGGGTTCTTTCGGCAAAGATAACTCATACGGGATTCGGTGGTTGGGCAGATAAAGGCTCATTGTTTGACTTTATACAGCGCCGCGCAGCCGAAGCGTTAGGTCCCAAGTTGCTTTGGATTGACTCAAGTCGTGGTATGAAGTATTGTCATACCGAGGTGAGTCATGGCAAGGTCCAAAGTTGCAATTTCCTTGGATGAATCCACTCTGAATCGTCTCGACCAGTTGGTTAAGAAGCGGGTCTTTCCAAACCGCAGCCAAGCTATTGAGGAGGCCGTGGCGGAGAAACTCGCGCGTCTCGAGAAAAGTCGTCTCGCCCAAGAGTGCGCGAAACTTGATCCCACGTTCGAGAAAGCGCTCGCTGAAGAAGGCCTATCCGAGGACCTGGCGGAATGGCCCGAATATTGAGAGGTGAAATTCGCTGGGCCGACTTGAATCCGGTACGGGGGCGAGAACAGGCAGGACAACGTCCAGTTTTGATTCTGAGCCAGGACGTTTTCAATGAACGTTCCGGAACGGTGATTGCCGTTGCTCTCACGAGTCAGCCTCAACGCGCAGGCTTTCCTTTAACGCTCGAATTGCATGCGAAGGGGCTTCCGAAAAAGTCGTGGGTCAAAATCAGCCAGATCCGAACGCTCGCGGTCGAACGGATAGGAAAGGTGATGGGTCGTGCGTCTCCAGAGGAATTGTCTCAGGTCGTTGAAGGATTGAACGAGATCATCGGAACCTAACTATCGGCTTGAGAAAGACGCTTCGCGCTCCTCAGCCTCGGCGTTAGGCCGGCAAATGGCTTCTTTTATGCGGCCGATCACGCCGTACATACTGAGCTCGATGATTACGTTCTTCGGAAGCGGGTGCCACCCAGACCTGCGCCTGAGCGAGCCGCCGGATGAGACGCCTAAGATACCGCTCTCTGCGACAAGACCACAGGTGCCTGAATCCGATGAGACCAAGGTGTACGTCTATAAGTTCGACGGTGCTGTTCAATGTCAGCATTGTGGCGTTCCTCTCGGTGTGATGGAGAAGGAGCTGCTGAATGCAGGTGTCCAAGTTTTCTTTCGCTGTAAGTCGTCGGCCACAGAAATCGGTACCTGTGCGGCTTGCGGTTGCGGGACCACAAGCATAAACGCCTATCTTGTAGCTCGACAGCACTTGTCAGTTGCGCAAGCCTGGGGCTTTAATGCTGTACCGGACAAGTACGTGCGGTATCGCGGCACGACTGGCATTCGATGTTCTCCCGGCTAGCTTCACCCAGACGAGTCGCAGACCGTCACGCCTTTGCGTGCGCAACGGCTGCGCCGGTCTGCGGTGTACGGGTGACCTCGCGCGTTAGAGCACTCTGGAGTTGAAGATTCAGGAAATCTGGCTATAATTTGGCCAGATGCGATTCGAGGTTGTTCTGGCGCCCGAAGCGGTCGAAGATTTGCGGAAATTGAAGGCTCATATTCGATCGGCGGTCCGGGACGCTCTTGAAACCCATCTTCATTACGAACCAAGGAAAACTAGCCGGAGTCGAATCAAGCGGTTGCGCGGCTTGACTCGCCCTCAATATCGGCTACGGGTCGGTGAAGTGCGAGTATTTTACGATGTATCAGCGCAAACAGTTGAGGTCTTGGCGATTGTCTCTAAATCGGAGGCTGCATTATGGCTGGAGCAGTTAGGAAGTCCCGAATGAAAGAAGTTCCATTATCCGAGGTCAAAGACGATTTTTCACGTTTTCTTCGTGAGGCGGAGAAGCAGGAAATTGTCATTACCCGTCATGGAAAGCCCGCTGGTGTCCTGATTGGGTTCGAGACCGAGGACGACTGGTTTGATTACAAACTTGAGAACGATCCCCGCTTCCTAGAGCGCATTGAACAAGCGCGAAAAAGCCTACGAGCCGGTCGGGGTATTCGCCTGGAAGATTTACCGGAGTGATGGATTGCTCTAACCAGTCGCTTCAGACCGATCGCTAAAAGCGACGGCTGAGCTTTCCGTTATTTGGTTCTATGAACTGAATAAGTCATGCCAGAGGTTTCTTCGGGATTATCATTCGCATGTACATTGAAGTGGGTGGACCGCATCACACGCCACACTTCCACGCCTATTACCAAGATCAAGGTGGGAATCTACGGCATTGAGAGGATAGAGCGCCTGGCTGGTTGTCTTCCGAGGCGGCAGGAGCGGCTTGCGCTGGCGTGGGCGGAGCTTCACCAAGAGGAACTTCGGTCTTAACTGGCGATCGTTGCGGCAAGGCAGTCCACCAGTTAGATTGAACCCTTAAAGTGAGTATTGCTTATGGATCATGAGATTTATCGCGTCGTGTCGTTCGAAAAAGTCGCTCCGTTTGCCCTGCGAGTGCAGTTCGACGACGGAAGTTCTCAAGTCATTGATTTCCGTCCCGTGTTGAAGGGGAAGCTATATGGCCCCCTTCGAGGACCCATCACTCTTCGACCAGGTCCGGATCGATCCCGAGGTCCATACACTTGGCTGGCCAAATGGCGCAGACTTTGATCCGGCTATTCTCCACAACTGGCCCAGGTCGAGTTCTACACTCAAGGCTATGGCGGAGAGGTGGGTGTGTCTCCAAAGGGCACTGCCAGCGCCGCCACATAACCCGCCGCTAAGCTGCCGACGCAGCTTAGCGCCACCGCCGACCATCGCCCCGTCATCGGCCTCCTGAGGTGAATTCAGTACCACCTCGACAACCACGCCAGCGTCGCCGAGGTCGTGGCAAACGCCGAAGCTGTGCGGATAGCGAGCGCGTTTCCGCTCCACTATCACCGCGACAGACGACCAGCTTGCGGTCGAGGAACTCGATCGCAGCTATTCCTGGACACACAGAGCTTTTTCCTATTCATCCAGCAGTTCTTGGAAGATCTCACACTGGTCATGCGTATGGCTCTCCCAGATAGCCAGCGCCACCAGATGCCTGCAGCGTTTGCTCACTTTATTCCCCGTCTTCGTCGAGATGTACTCTCCGCCAAGACTCCGCTGGAACGTTTTCTAGTTGCTGAGTACGCCTGGTTCGAGAAATGGGAAAGTAGATTCCCTGAACTCGGAGGCAAGTGGACTCAATGGAAAATTATCGGCGATGGTTACTCGTTGGCAGTTTATCGATGGCCTTGATCCTTCAGAAGCCCTGAAGGTTGTCGAAGAAAACTACGGAAGGTACTCTTCGATCAAAGCGTGCCGCGCCACGTGAATCAAAACGGGCAATTGATGATTGAAGATGAGTGCCTATTCGAGATTTCCAGTTTTGCGATCGAAGAGACAGGCGCTGGAAACCGAATTTTCGTCAAGGCACCAAGCGCGAAGATTACCTCTATGAGCGAAGATGAGAAAGAGGCGCTCGCGACGGCGCTCGGAACTCTTCGCATTGATACGGCGTCATTGCGTATCGATCTCGGTGTTGTCTGGATTGTGGCCGATATGGGCATCTCCGATTCAGTAGCCGCTCTGAAGCCAGAGATGGCAGCTCTCGGGCATTTAAGTGAATCGCTCCAGGCGTCCGGGCTTACAGTCTTCGGTCGTGCGCACGACGGGATCTCCGCCCTGCATGTGCGCTCGTTTGCTCCCGGGCAAGGTATTCCCGAAGATCCGGTTTGCGGAAGCGGCAATGCCAGCGTGGCGGCATACCTTGCGCATACAGAGAAGCTGCAGGAAGTTGGTTTTCAATACACTGCCCGTCAAGGAATGCAGGTGGGCCGCGATGGGCAAGTAGCCGTAAGGGTATCTGGAGGCGTAATTGAGATCGGCGGCTACGCCGTCACCTGTATAGATGGACGGCTATCATTATAAGGATGGAAAAGGTATCACTTGAAAATGGTTAGAATGGCGGACTATTCTCCGGTTCATCTGGCCAGTTACTCGCTTGCGTCGGAGGTCGGAAATGGCACGGAGTGACGACATCCTCAAGCTTCCTCCAGATCTACCGATTCCGTTGGACGACGGCAGGGCGAAACACTTGATCGGTCTTGCCCTTGCACGGATAGTGCTTCCTTCGACAACCGGAGACCTTGTTGATCTGGCGGCTCTTGCCGATCGCACGGTTGTTTACTGTTATCCTCGAACCGGCCGTCCTGACCAAGAGCCGCCCGACGGCTGGAATCTGATTCCCGGGGCTCGGGGGTGCACTCCTCAATCATGTGCCTTCCGCGATCACCACCGCGAACTCCAAGAGCTTGGCGTCCGACTGTTTGGGTTGAGCACACAGGATAGCGAGTATCAACGAGAGGCCGCGGCGCGTCTACATCTGCCCTTTTCACTGCTTAGTGACGCACAAGGTGAGTTTTCCCGAGTCATGCGCCTGCCGACGTTTGAAGTCCAATCGATGCGGCTTCTCAAACGGCTTACGCTTGTGATCCGCGATGGAGTCATTGAGCACATGTTTTACCCGGTGTTTCCACCGGATCGAAACGCAGAAGAGGTGATCCATTGGCTCAAGGCTCACCCGATTTATTGAGCCGTTGGAGAGTATTGGTGAGGCCCACGAGGCGGGCTAATACTCGGCTGGTTTAGAGCGAGAGGACTCCAGTGGAGTGGTTTAAAGGACTCCTATGACTGAACTATGTCAATGCAGGTAAGAGAATTTACCGAATTTATCCACACTCTGGCGGAGAAGAGTGGGGAAGTGATCAAATCGTATTTTGCGAATGCGAGCCTCACGGTAGAAATCAAACAAGACAAAACCCTCGTAACCCAAGCCGATCGAGAAGCCGAGGCTGTCATGCGAGACCTGATTCGGAAAACGTACCCGAACCATGGGCTACTGGGAGAGGAATTTGGAACGGAGAATGCCTCCGCGGAGTTCGTCTGGACACTGGATCCAATCGATGGAACCATTTCATTCGCGAGCGGTTGCCCGCTGTTCGGGACTCTGATTGGCCTGCTCCATGCGGGTAGACCCATCTTGGGCGCGATCCACAATCCCATACTTAACCAGTTGTGCATTGGGAATAACAGGGAAACCATTGTGAATGGCCGGCTCGTGCAAGTACGAGAGGTGCATCATCTCTCGGAAGCGATACTCCTGACTACGGATGTTGCAAGCATTGCCAAGTATCAAAAAAGGGAAAGCTTCGAACAGTTACTCGCGCAAACACACCTTTTTCGCACGTGGGGAGATTGTTACGGCTACCTATTGGTTGTCTCTGGCGGCGCGGACATCATGCTTGACCCTATTATGAAGCCGTGGGACATTCTCCCGTTGATCCCTGTTATTCGAGGGGCCAATGGTGTCATTACGACATGGTCGGGGACAGAAGCGTCTCAAGGGAACGCCTGTGTCGCGGCGAACAAGCTTCTCCATCCTCAAGTGATAGAGATTTTGAACTCCTGACCATCTGTTTGGCCAAGCTCGGCAGGCTCTTCAAAGCGGCCAACTCATGCTTGCGAGCATCAACCAGGAGTTAGTTAGTTCTCCGATCGGCTTAACGACCTGGTTCTGCGATCGCGCAATGAATCTGAGCGATTCAGTCATAGAAGAGGGATCGCGAGTTGTTGTTGTCGGCAAGACGTGCTGTGGAAGAACTACTTTTGCAGGTCGGTTAGAGAAGGCATGGGGAGTGCCCCGCGTGGAACTGGATGCCTTGTATTGGTTGGCAGACTGGACACCCAGAGATGAATCCGAGTTCCAAAGTCTAGTTCGCGACGCGTTGGTGGGGAGGACTGGGTTCTTGACGGTAATTACGGCCGACTACAAGATCTTATCCGAGTTATCTCCCCGGTAGCGGCGAGCCGTTCAGGGTTATGGTGCTGGTGAAGCGGACCGGCTCCAGCAATGCCTGCATGGTGAAACAGCCATTCTCGGCGTTTCGGATCAATGTTGCGATTCGCTCCGGTGATTCGTCCGATTCCAGCTCCACGCGCGTCTCGATTCCAAGACAACTCGCCTTTACGGTTCCCTGGAGAACCGATCCTTCGGTTTTGTTGCGCATGGTCACATGGACGCGCGCCTTATTGACCACTACCTTCATCATGTGCCCGTACCGGGCAATCTGGGTGAGCAGTCAAAACCCGATCCCCGCCGTAAAATAGCCGAGCGGGGAGGGCGCAGTGTGTTCGCCGCCCACGCGCTCGGCCTCGTCGCAGTGCACGGTGAAGCCTTGCACCTTCGCGACCTTGCGCATCCGTTCGAGCGACTCGCAATCGGCCTCGATAATGTTTTCTCGGTAGGTAACAGTCGGGTCTAGAGCGGCCGGCGGGTTTGGGAAGTCAGGGAGTTTCATACTCACCTCCAAAGTTTCTGGTTAGACCCGTATGCTGTCCGGGATGGAAAATCAATCAGAATTGCTTCTCGATGCCCAGTTTCTCCATGCGTGTTGTCGACTGCAATCGCAACCTGCTTTGCCACGTCCATCAGAAACTCTGCTTCCGCTTCGCTGTACTGGCCGATCGCAAGACTTCCAACAGTGATCGCTCCAATCCTTCTCCCGCGAACGGTGAGCGGCAGCGCGCATAGCGATCTGAAGCCGTGTCCGTAGGCGCGCTCCTCAGAGGAACTGTGCCGTTCGAGCGCGAGGTCACGGCGAAGCAGTGGTTTTTGATTCAAGAAGGCGCAGCCCGCGGGACTATCCGTGAGATCGAGGACACGGCCGATAGGACTGTAATCGTTACGTCGATAGGGTCCGGCATAGGTCACGATCCGCAAAGCACCGGCCGTGGCGTCGTAAAGGGAAAACGCGAGTCGGTCAAACTTGATCACGCGAGACAGAACCTCCGAGATCGCCTGAAACAGCTCGTCACGCGTCAGCTTTGTGACGATGGCGTTATTGATATCCAGGAGCGTTCGAAGGCGTTCTTCACTTCTTTCTAGAGCGCCGACCGTAGAAGCTGGGTCGACCGCGACCGCGCTAATAGGTGTTTCTTCTCGCAGCGCTATTTAAACGCCTAAATCAATCTTCTCCACAACCTCCATACTCCCCATTGCGATATTTCGCAACGATCGCGACATATCGCAGTGGCAGATTCTGGCCAAGTATCTTCCGTAGTATGGGAATCCGCGAAATTTCAGGTCGTTACGCTACTGGCATACACCGTGCTCAGAGGATTGGAGTCTACTACCGATCGTTTGGAGAAACTCATGCTGCGAATCAGTGAAAATTCTAACAATGGACACGCGGTCTACATACGTTTGGATGGAACGCTTACCGAAAAGTCGTATGCGGAGCTGGAGGCAGTGTTCTAACGATATCAAGGTAATGGCAAAAAAATCATCTTGCTGGATTTGGCAGGCGTCGTGTTCATGAACGACGAGGTCGCGCGAAAACTTGCGGAGTTGCGGAATGCCGGGCTTAAGATCATTAACTGCTCGCCGTACATCGAGGCGCTCTTAAACGCAGTCCAACCATAGCCAATGGTCTAGAAGGATGAGAAAGACAGGAGAAAGTATCATGTCAGTCCAAGTTGGTACGGATCAAAAAGGCCCGACGGATCGGCTCCATGCTAAGGAAGAAACCCAGGGGAAGATTTTTTCTTCGCGCTTCTCTGACGTGAAGAAAAAGAAAGAAGCAGAACTCATCGCTCGACTCAAGACCGGCGACGAACGTGCGCTCGAAGCCATTTTCGATCTCTATTCGTCCAGACTCTACGGCGTTGCGCAAAAGATCCTGGGTGAAGTTGCAGATGCCGAAGAAGTCATTCAGGATGTCTTCTGGACTGCTTTTCGTAAAGCCAAGAGCTTCCGCGGAACAGCGCAGTTTTCCACGTGGCTTTATCGCCTCACTGTGAACGCAGCTCTCGGTAGAATCCGCAGCTCCAGAAAGCCAAGAGAAGTGGAATACGAAGAGTACCTGCCGAAATCGAAGAGGACGGGCACCACCTCGTCCGCCCCGTAATCGATTGGAGCGAGACGTTAGAAGAGAGGTACGCACAACATGAAGTGCAGGCGCTGTTAGCTGACGCCCTGAACCAATTAAGACCACTTGATAAGAGCGTAATCGTGCTGAGCGATTTCGAAGATCTCTCGGATAGACAAATCGCAGCCGTGTTGAACCTGACCGTTCCGGCGGTCAAGACACGGCTTCATCGCGCCCGCTTGTTTCTACGTGGTAGACTGACGGTTACGCTAGGTTACTCGGCTGCATAGGAAAGAGTTCATGGCAACGCGCAAAACGGCTAAAAAGCGGCAGACCCAAACGACGTGTAAGGAACTGACGGAACTGGTGCTGGACTACTGCAATGGCTCGCCTGATCCTCGACTCGAGCGCGCTTTTCATCAGCACCTGCGTGGTTGTCCTGATTGCGTCAGTTTTCTCAGTACTTACAAAAAGACGGTCGAAGTCACGCGATCCGTCAAGGCAGAAGATATACCGCCGAAGGTGCGCAGTAGCATTCTTACTTTTCTGCGCCAACGCGCGCGGCGAGGCCGAGCCGCGCTGTAACCTTTTGCTCGGTTCGTTCATCTAAAGGGATGAAGCCAAGGCGAGATGGAGGTAAGATGAAACGAAGTCGAGTAAAGCGGAAAGCGGCAGCCTGGACGAAGCCTGCGCCGATTCGAACGAACCTGATGGAAATTATCGGAGAATTATCGAAGCTGACCGATGACGACAACCTGGTCGTTGCTGCCGTCAAGAGTATGATCAGGTCGTACAACCTCAGAACTACCCGATTGTTTACCCCTGTAAAGTTGGCGACAAGCGCCAATTCCGGAGAGTGGGGCGTTAGGCCAGTTCCTCTAGCGGGAAGCTGAAAAACTCTCCGTTCACCCTTCGAGAACCTCAGGGCGAACGGAGAGGAACTTGAAATGAGTAGGGATTTTCCGTTCATGCTGAGACTGTCGAAGCATCCCGAATCTGTTTCCAGCAACCTGCTGGGGTTAGAAGGCACAGAGGATCGACAGCAGTCCGCCGGCCGGCAATGGCAAGCATTCGCTTGAACCGGAGCAATGCCCGTGACCTATAAAACGAAAAGCAAAGCTCAAGCACCTCGACGCGAACAAACATGCGAATCTGCGGTCACCTTAATTGGTGATTATCTCACCGGAAATCTAGGTAGCGACATCCAGTCGGCGCTCGACCATCACTTGCGCCAGTGCCGCGATTGTGAGGCGTTTCTAAACACCTACAGAAAAACCGTCGAGCTGACCCAAAGGTTCCTCTCGAGGCAGACCGCAGGGCCTGTAGGACAAATTCAGTTGGCAAACCGCAGCGGTTGGACTCGCGAAAAAGTAATCCGGAGGAAAACGAAGTGAAAGCTATAGCCGTTGCGCCACAAAGAAGAGAGGTCGGACTCATCGATTATCCCGAGCCAAAGATTTCATCTCCAACGGATGTGAAATTGCGTATGTTAGAGGCCGGCGTTTGCGGCACAGACAAAGAGATTTGTGCTTTCGAGTACGGCACGCCTCCGGCGGGCTCGGACGAGTTGATCATCGGTCATGAAGGCTTGGGCGAAGTCGTTGAGGTCGGAGCGGTAGTCTCTCGCGTCAAACTCGGCGATCTCGTGGTCCCGATAGTGCGCCGTCCTTGCCCGCACGAGAACTGCATGGCATGCCGTTCCGACCGACAGGATTTTTGCTTCACCGGAGACTTCAAGGAGCGGGGCATCAAGGAGCAGCATGGTTTTATGGCCCAGTTCATTGTCGATGACGAAAAATACATGAATCCCGTGCCGCCGTCGTTGCGTGACTTCGCGGTCCTTGTCGAGCCGCTGACGATTGCGGAAAAAGCTCTGACGCAAGTCTGGCAGGTCCAGCAGCGGCTGCCTTGGAGTTGCCCGGTGATACCGGGGAAGGCGGAAGCCCATTGTCGGCGCGCCGTGGTGCTAGGCGCTGGTCCGGTAGGGCTGCTCGGAGCGATGGCTTTAGTGAACTACGATTTTGACACGTACGTTTACGCTCGCGAGACCCTGCCCAACCCGCGTGCCGACCTGGTGAAATCGATCGGCGCCCAATATGTTTCTGCCGAAAACAATTCTGTCGCAGCTCTGGCAGAACGGATCGGCAATATTGATCTCGTTTACGAAGCGACCGGCGCGTCGCGCCTTTCATTCGAGATGATCAAACATCTGGGCACAAACGGAATCTTTGTCTTCACCGGCGTTCCGGGCAGAAAAGCCCCCGT
Organism: uncultured Syntrophobacteraceae bacterium; assembly: GCA_964410485.1. Classification (GTDB taxonomy): domain Bacteria; phylum Desulfobacterota; class Binatia; order UBA9968; family UBA9968; genus CAYPHJ01. Next base: position 26,069 of record CAYPHJ010000037.1, on the reverse strand, counting down.
GGAGGTGGACACTGATCTGGTGATGCGCAATCTGGTGCTGAAAAATCAGGTAGTCTTTGGAACTGTCAATGCGGGGCGTGAGTCGTTCGAGGCCGCGATCCGTGATGTCGGCGTATTCTCCAAGCGCTGGCCCGACGCAGTGCGCGCGCTTATCAGCGGTCGCTACCCCATGGAGGCATACGGCGATCTCCTCCTGGGCCGGACAAGCGGCATCAAGAACGTCATCCAACTCAATTGACTCGCCTGCAGCGCTAGACCGCGAGAATAAATCAATCCACGTAGTCCCGCCAGCCCTGAGCAACGCGAGGATCGGTTTTGTGTTCGACCATCTCGCCAAAAACAGATTCTTCGTCGCGGCGCTCCTCAGAATGACGTCGCGACACACCACCCAAAGCAAAGAGTAGCTTACCGCCATTAGCTATTCTCCACGCCTTGTTAATACATTCGGTCTTTCCGCATCTTTTCCCCTTGCAGTTGCATCCAAGAGATCATGACCGATGCATTGAAACCTCACTGGCCCGAGTATCTGAGAACTCCCCGAGTTGAGCTTTTCGCACCAAGTCTTGGCGCGAAAGCCGGAAAGGCTCGGAGTACTAAAAGTCAGCGGAGTTCGGTGGAACGATCTTGGCGAGCCGAAGCGCGTGTTGGCTTCGCTTGATATGGCCGGCGCTCGTCCTCACTGGACCCAAGGGGTCTTGTCGCGCGCAGGTTCGATGACGGCAAAGCCTAGTCCAACTCCTCGGCCGTGATGCGCATTCGGATCATGCCGTCCACGCCAGCAATGTAGAACTGAGCCCCGGCTGATGACTACAACGACCGCGCAGGGGCCGGATTCAACGAGAATCCGGTCCCTTTGTGAGATCTCTGCTGTTCTCGAGCGGTATAGCGTCAACGGGCAATTCGAATGCGATGAAAAGCACGCAGGGATCCCCTTCCGCGCAGAAGCCCTTGTGCGGGAGTTTGGCGGGGCCATAGGCATAGGTTCCTGGTCTCAAAACCGCCGTTTCCTGACCGTCAAACGTCAGGTGAAGCTCGCCTGAAACCAAGACCATGCGCTCCGCAGACGTGTGCCAGTGTCGGGGAAGAGCCGAGTTTGGCGGAACTTTGAAAAATATGTCTGTGTTTTGCTTAGCGGGGTCGCCTTGAAGAACCGCGATAGCGCAGCCATCCGGTAGAAATTTCGGACATGGTCCCCATTCAAGCTCAGGATCCTCAAACGTATAGAAGAGTGCCCGCTGCTGTTTGGGCTCTTCTGCCAACGCGAACGACCAGACAAACGCCAATAAAGAAACCAACAAAGAGAAGAATACTAAAGTGGGGCGCGCTCTATTGGTTTTTGAATCGGTCATAGATCACCTTCCTTTTCATCTTGTATTGAAGCGAAGCGTGCTACTCAGGCCCCTGCTATCCGGCGCATGATTGGCAGGGCCTTTATGCCATGCTTCTACTCCCCTTCCTTGACGCCGATAATCTCGTCTGCGACAAGTCCGTGAGCTTCGCGGTGTACTGCTTCAGCCGCTTCTTTGCTCGGCGCGTCGCATAGACAAAAGACGGAGCCAACCTCCTCGTTGAACCAATATCTCAGGTACTTCACGCCGTGCTTCCCCTGAATATGGAGGTCCTTCTTGTGAGCCGTTGCGACAGCTTCAGGAGTCAATCCTGTTATCCTTCTATGTATATCCATGAATAGTGGCATCTTGTCCTCCTTTTCTGTTTAGTGTTCAACCGGATCCACCCGCGCCGGTGAGTGGAATTGTGGCTCTACATTTGAACAGCACAGTAGTCTTAGAAAGTTACGCGCCATGAAGCGGCCGGGAAGAGCCGCTCACAATCGGAGCCCAGCTTACATCCTGTGGATAGGGTTGAGAACCAAGAGTCAAGTCTTCAGGATAGCGCGCAGAGATGATGAACGAGCGTGTTCGGGCGGGTCCCTTAAGGCTGCGAGACCACTCCGATTCGAGTAACCATTTCTTCGCAGCTTCAAAGCTTTCATGTCTATCCGAGGCTGCCGAACTCTGCAGGGAACGCGTTTGCTTTTTTTAGCAAAATAGATTTCCGCCCTGATGTCAAGGCGGGTCTATAGTTTTTCCACCGCGAGAGTCTACGTTAAGAGAGATCAATGAAATAGGGGATGGCACGCAAACCGACGCTGACGGCAAGGAGCGCCAGCGATGCGATCGCGAACGGGTGAAAAAATGGGACGTGAGTAGCTTGCGCCTTGGTCAAGTAAGTGCCTTTTTCCAAGCGATTGATGTCGAGATAGGCCCTGCTGAGCTGGTCGGCGTCTCTGACATCGTAGTAATCTCCGCCTCCGGCCTGCACGGCAGCAATCAGGCGCGGGGTATCCCTGACCCTTTCGAGCTTAACCCCAATGAAGTAGATCTTGAAGCCGGCCTGGGCGACCTTTTCGATGGCATCGAAGGGATCGCGGCCGGCGTTGTTTTCCCCATCGGTCAGGACGATCATCACTCTGCTCTGGTTCTTGCCAGTCCCGTCCTTTTGCTGGTTCCAAAGATGCAAGGCGCTGTAGATTCCTTCTCCAATGGCTGTCATACCTTCGCTCGCCAGGGTTTTTGCATCGACCATGCGCAAATAATTTTTAAGATAGGCCAAGTCCTGGGTCATGGGCGCGACCACATAGGCGTGCTGTGAGAAAACGATCAGGCCGATCCGGTCGCCCCGTCGTCTTTCAACGAAACGAATCATGGCATCCTTTACAGCGTCGAGCCGCGTGACCTCGTTGTGAACGATTCCCGCTCTTCTTCTTTGTATCGCGCCATCGGTGTCGATCGGCTCTTGCATGCTCCAGGAGAGGTCCAGAACCAGGAGAATATCCAGTCCTCGGTTGACCAGAGTGCGCTCCGCCGTCGGCAGGACGGGATGGAGAAGCGCAAGTGTTAAAGCAAGTAGCGCCATCAGCTCGAGGACTCTCGGTAAATGCACGAAACGCGACACCGGCCGGATTCTACCTTGAATGTAGGGAAACATAGGGTGGGCAAGATAGGTTTTGCGCCCCCGTAAGAGAAGAACTGCGAGCACCAGTAATAGAGGCACAATGATGTACAAAACATCCAATCGCGTGAAGATCATCTCGGTCCCGGGAATATCTTGATCGCCCGCTCAAGGGATTCGAGCAAGGCTGCGCGCTGCCGCTCATCGCCTGGCGGTCTCTCGACGGTTTTCCTGTATTGCGCCTGCTCGCATTGCTCCAGAATTGCTCGCACCTGCTGTGCGAAGGCTCCGTTGTAACCGGCCGTCCGCAGCGCCTCGTCGGCTTCGATCGGCGTCAACCCACGCGCTTCGACATTCAGCCATTCTGTTACATACTGGCGCAAAAATTTGGTCACCTCGCCGCAAAAGAGTTCCTCATCCTGCGCCGGATCTTGCGCCATTGCACGAATTCGCTGGAGCCCTGCCTGGGTCCATTGCCCCCGCGCGCGCCTGCCGACTGCTTTCTTGGCCTTCTTTTCCCGACGCACCGCGCGCCACAGCTGGAGTGCCGCATAGGACCCGATGTATCCTAAGCCAAGCATTCCTAATAACAGTGCTCCAACCGCCCGCGCAGGTTCCACGGGCTCAATCGGTTTGAACTCTCTCAATCTGGGCTGCCCCGGAGGCAACGTGCTGCGTAACGGAATCCGCTGCGGCGGAATCCGTATGCTCTGCGCGCGATCATCCTTTTCTGATGCCGTGCCGTCGCGCCTGAAGTAGTAAAGGGCCAGGGGCGGGACGACCACCTCAGGCTTGCCGCTTTCATACGTGGTCAAGGTGAGGACCACCTCGAAGAGCTTCATATCGCCGCGCCAGTCCCGTTCCTGTGCTTTAACGGCGCGAATAACGAATGGCGGCAAGGAAAGATTGTCCATCTGTAGATGGTCCCTAACGAACTGCACGCTGGGGGGGTGAATCACTTCGATGGTGTATTCCAGAGAGTCGCCCACCCACACTGCGGTGCGGTCGAATCGGGTCGTGACCGAGAAGGGAAGCTGTCCTTTTTGGGCGGCGAGAGCAGCGTCGAAGGATAGAAAGAAGAACAGCACGCACAATGCGGCACGTATCATCGCAATTTTCTCCGGGCGAAAAAGAAACCGATAATGGAGTCTAGAAAGGGGGCGCCGGCGCGAAGAAAAACGTGATCGAGCCCCGAAGTATAAAGAGACCGGCGCAGCGCCATTCTTCTTTCGCGCAGCAAACCTTCATATTGTTCCCTCGTCGCGCGGGACAGCAGGACCAGCATCTCTCCTTCCTGCTCCGCATCTTTGAGGCGCAGGTGGCCTTTCCCTTTAGGAAGTTCCTCTTCAAGATGATCATCAATAATGACTGGAATGAAATCATGCCGTCGCGCGAGGCGCTGTAGCGGCTGAGAAGTCAACACCTGTTCCTGGGCGATAAAGTCCGAGATGCAGAACAGGAGGCTTGCCGTCTTGAGCCGCATCTGCAGGTATTCCAAAGGGCGCAGCAGGTTCGTGCGGCGCGAACCGGGCTGGATATGCCACAAGCTCTCGAGAATCTTCCACACCTGGGCCAAACCTTTCTTGGCCGGCAGATCGATTTCTATCTCGTCTGTGAAACCAATGAGACCCACCTTCATATCATCGTTGATGGCGGCGAAGGCGAGGGTTGCGGCGACTTCCATGAGCAATTGGCTTTTGGACTGCTCAAGCGCGGCAAACTCCATCGAGCGTGAAAGGTCGGCCACAATAACGGCGTTCATCTCTTTCTCTTCATATGACTTCTTGAGGTACGGCTGCGGCATGCGAGCCGTTACGTTCCAATCGATTTGCCGGTAATCGTCGCCCGGTTGGTATGGTTTGTGCTGATCGAACTCAAAACCCCGGCCGCGCAGCGGACTGCGGTAATCACCGACCCAGTGATGCTGCGCCGCCTTACGCGTGTAAATCTCGATGTACTGGAGTCGCTTGAGCAGGTCATCCGGAATCATGGAATGGGAACCTTTTTCAGAAGCTCGTCCACGATTTCTTCAATCGAGACTCGTTCGGCCTCCGCTCGCAACGTCGGGATAAGTCGGTGACGGAGCGCGTCGGGAGCAATGCGTTTGACATCCGCCGGTACGACGTAATCGCGGCCCGAAAAGAAAGCCATGGTGCGCGCAACTGCAAGAAGATGCTGCGCCGAGCGCGGCGAAGCGCCGTGGAGAATCATCTCTTGGACGATGGGCATGCTCGTGGACTCGCTATTCCGCGTGGCGCGAACGATGCGTACGACATACTCGCGGAGCGCATCGCTGACGAACGTGCTGCTGCTAATCACCTGGCGGTAAGCAACGACATCGCCGGGAGTCATCACCTGATTGACCGATATAGCACCCAGCCTGAGACCGAGCATCGCGGCTTCATCCCCGTGAGAGGGGTAGTCCACCTGGACCTTCAGAGCGAAGCGGTCCACTTGAGCTTCCGGCAGCGCGTAGACGCCTTCTTGTTCGATCGGGTTTTGCGTGGCCAGCACCCAAAACGGTTCGTCCAGTGCATAGGTTGTTTCGCCGATTGTGACCTGCCGTTCCTGCATTGCCTCGAGCAGCGCGCTTTGTGTTTTTTGTGGCGCGCGGTTGATCTCGTCGGCAAGAATCAGGTTCGCGAAGATCGGCCCTTTTTCGGTGCGAAAGGAGACTGTCGCGCGGTCATAGATGCGCGTACCGATGATATCCGCGGGGAGGAGATCGGGGGTGAACTGGATGCGCTGAAACCGCGCGCTCAACGTGCTTGCCAGCGTCATGACTGTCAGGGTCTTGGCCAGTCCCGGAACCCCCTCGAGTAGGACATGACCGTAGCCGGTCTTCTCTTCTCCGTCGCGCCTAAACGAGTAAGGAATTTCCGAGAAAAGCCCGATCAGTAGACGTCGAACCAGCCAATCCTGCCCGACAATCACGCGGTTGACTTCGGTTTCTACTTGCTGGATGGCTTGAAAAACAGCTTCGCGATTGTTTCCTGCTTTCAGGTTCATGACCTTCGCAGACCTATCCGATTGCTGAGATCTCCCAAAGTATCCTTCAAAGTCATAATAACACCGATGACGGAAAACCGCCCCAGGTTTGCCGCCGCCTCAAACCAACAGACGGATACACAACAGTCCGAACGCAGCGATAAGAAATAGACGGTACAAGTCTTTGTACTCGACTACCTTTCGAAAGCCCTCAATCTTGCGCTCCTGTTTCATAATCCCATGGAAGAAACCGTCAAGTTCCTGGCCGGTGAGCGATCGATGCGCCGCGCCCCCGGTTGCTTCGGCGATCCAACGTAGCGTCCGCTCGTCAAACCGGCTCACTATCCTGTTTCCCTTGGCATCTTCCACGTATTGCTTCGACCCGTTCTCTTGCGGGATGGGTATAGGCGCCCCTTCAAGGGACCCAATGCCGATCGTATGGATCTTGATGCCTTGCCGGGCGGTCGCTTTCACCGACGCTTCCAATTCAGCCCCATGGTCCTCACCATCAGAGATGAGGATAAATACCTTTTTCTGGCGCGCAAATTTGGGGTACAGCTCCGCGTCGCGAGAGATGATGGCGAGTCCACTGTGAACTGCACCGCCGATGTCCGTGCCAGGGTTAAAAGAGGAATCCTCTTTCAGATAATTCAAATAGTACAGAATATTTGCAGAGTCTTCAGTCAAATAGGAGAGCACCAGGCTGGATGAAGCAAACGAAACAAGCGCAATTCGGTCCTGAGGCGGTTTACTCGCCGCATAGCGGCCGATAATGTCCAGAGCCCGCTCGAGACGCGAGGGAGGAACATCCTCCGCCCGCATGGATGGAGAAGTATCGAGGAGAAAAACCAGATCCATTTTTTCCGGCTGTGGAACTTGCGTCTCGCGTATCAGTTGAGGTTGTGCCAGCGCGAGCACAACGGCCGCCAGAGCCAAGTTGAGCAGAAGATAACGGGCGCAGTCGCGCCACATAGGTTGTAGATGAGAGCTCTTGCGGAGAAAAGCGGTGCTGCCAAGGCGCTGCCGGGTATTGTGCTTGGTGAGAAAATAGAAAAGCCAGAAGGCCAGGAGGACGGGTAGAAAAAGAAACAGGTTGAGATACTCCGGCTGCAGGAAAATCATACAGTCCTATCCTAGTTTTTCCGGGGCGATCTGTTGCTTTTTTGCCGGTGCCGGGCGCGTCTTATCGAGAATGGATTTGACTTTCTCGCCTTGCGCTTTCATTTCCCGCTGTTGTTGAGCGAATATCCGGCTAACAAGCTCGTAGTTGTATTTCAAGTCCCAGTCGTTCGGCGCCGCGACCAATCCCCTCTGGTACTCCGCAAGCGCGGCCTTCAGGTACCTGAGCGCTTCCTCACCGTCCCCGCTTCCGGCCGCCCGGCGGACGAGGAGATTACCCATCCAAAAAGCAAATTCCCCCTGGTGTTTGATGGAGGGCGAATGCCTGGCCGCCGCTTCAAACTTGTCAAAGATAAGCTCGGGGTCGTCTTGCGTAGCGAGAACTTTTGCCTGATCAAAGATCAGTTTTTCATAATCCTTCCTGAGGACCCGCGCGAGCCAGGGAACCGTGAGAAATGGCCTCTCTGCGGCCATAAATATAGCCGCTGCTCTCTCTGATTCGCCCTGACGGGCGGCCGCCACACCGCGGGCCATCTGAAATATCAGCCAGGAGTACCCGAGCAGACCTATGCAAAGAAACAAGCCAAGGATTAACAAAAGCGGCCGGAGAAAACTTTTCATCGGCGATCCTCCGCAGTAATCGAAAATGTCGGAGCACTGCCTGTATGGCGACATTTACTACTGCAGCAAATGGAAAATCAAGGAAGAACGTGTTTGTTGCCCAAAGATATGGAGAGCAGCAGTGACAGTTCGCCAATATTGTATAACTCTCTTGCAGTCGCCTGTAACGGCAGCCACAATGAGCTCTGAGAGCAAATTTCAAGGTGATCTCAACGAGGGGACGGCTAACAACAGGTGTTATTCGGACGCGCGCGCTAAAAGCCGGCTCACAGAAGGAGAAAAAATGGCCAAATATGGTAAGAAGGCGCAAGAGAAGATCAAAGAGACTATGCGTGAGCGTAAGAGGGGGACGCTCAGGAGCGGGGGGTCTGGGAAAAAGGTCAAGAGCCGAAAGCAGGCGATCGCGATCGGTCTTTCCAAAGCGCGCCGTTCGGGCGCCAAGGTTCCGCCCAAGAAGACGTCGTCTAAAAGAAAAAAGAAATAGGAAAGAAGTCGGCGGGAAAACTGTGGAGAGTGCAGACCATGTTCAATAAGAAGAGCGTTTTTCTGGTTTTGGCGTGTGTGTTATGCCTGCAGCTAAGCTTGCCTCGGGCGGTCTTATCGGATGCGCTGGAAAGGTATGTAGGGCGCTCCGAGCGTGAGTTTTCTTGGAAGCTCAAAGGTAAAACCGACAGCGCGCAGTCCGGCGATCGCATCTACGAGCTTCAGTTGGTTTCACAGGTATGGCAGGGGATCAGATGGGAGCATCAGCTGCAGGTTTACAGGCCGCTAGGCGTGACGCCAAACTCCGTCCTTTTTTTGTGGGTGACTGGAGGCGCTCCGAGACCTGGATCAATTTCCCTTGGGCTTGAGCTGGCGCGGCGGATGCGCGCTCCAGTCGCGTTTCTTTACCAGATTCCTAATCAGCCGCTTTTCGAGGATAAGCTCTTTGAAGATGATCTGGTCGCCGAGACCTTCGTTCGTTATCTCAAAACTGGGGATGAAAACTGGCCTCTTCTGTTCCCGATGGTGAAAAGCGTCGTCAAAGCCATGGATGTGTTGCAGGCGTTTGGCAAACAACAATGGGACACTCCAATTCAAAGCTTCATTGTGTCCGGAGCGTCAAAGCGCGGTTGGACGGTTTGGCTGGCGGCGGCCGTCGACCGGCGGATTCGCGCCATCGCGCCGCTCGTCATTGATACTTTGAACATGCGTGAGCAGATGCCGCGGCAGCTCAAAGCATTTGGCGCCTACAGCGCTGAACTCGCGCCCTACACCAGCCGTGGGCTATTGCCGATACCCGCGACAGCTGAAGCAGACCGGCTGCTGAACATGGTCGATCCCTGGGCGTACCGCGATAGGCTCGTCGTCCCCAAGTTGATTATCAACGGCACCAATGATTCCTACTGGACGATAGACGCGTTAAACGTTTATTGGAGACATATTCCAGGTGATAACCGGGTTCTTTATGTGCCGAACGCCGGGCACGACCTGCGTAGGCAAGACGGACCTCGGGGGGGTCAATTGGATCACCTCGTCAACGGTCTTGCCGCGTTCGTGCGTTACCAGAGTAGCGGCCGATCCATGCCGGTTTTGAAATCGCAGAAGGACGCCACAACCGGCAGGCTTCGTCTGGCGGTTGACGCTGCCCCGCCGCCGCTGGCGGCTAGGCTCTGGGTTGCCCACTCTGCGACTCCGGATTTCCGCGCTGCCAAATGGATTGCGCAGCCGCTTAATCTGTCGGGCGGTCAAATTTTCGGCGAAGTCACTCGTCCGGAAAAGGGCTTCGCCGCGTTTTTCGGCGAGTTAGACTATTCCATCGATGGCTTGGCGTACCAGCTATCTACGCGGATACAAGTTGCAGATTGACAGTGGGCAAGCGGGCGTTCAAGGTTCGAATGTTCAAAAGTTCAATGTCTTTCTCTCCCCACCTTGGGCCCTGGACCCTTGAACCTTTGAATTTTGAGCACTTTTTGAACTTCGTAGGGTTCAAGACGGCAGGAGCAGCTCAACGCAATCGGGGTTCAGCCGCGCATCGATCACCTTTGTTCCCTTGCCAGTCGTTGAGTCGGACTGGGGCCAGGCCTCATCATCGATATGCACTGGAGATCCTTCCCAGTCGATCCGCAAATGCTTGCCGCGGCGAACGTTGAGATCGACGGCGCACACCTTGCCCTCGATGCAATCAGTTAAATAACGTGCCAGCCGGTCGGCCTCGCTTTTTTTGACCGAGACGAGATCGAAAAGACCATCACTCGGATCGGCCTGCGGCGCGAGGTAGAGGTTGGGTCCGACGCATCCGATATTCAGCGCTTCCACCAGGATGTATTCACCCGATAGGTCATAGTCATCGAAGGTCATTCTCAGTTCGCGCGGCCGAAATCGCCGCAGGCGATGTTTTAGCAGTTCGAGCACAGACATCAGTTTTTCCTCGACATGGTTTGCCTGTGCGAGATCGACATTGCCGCGCTTGTCGAGCCTGCGCATGGTCTCGGTGAATAGTCCGGCGCCGAGGCCTTCAATAAAATATCTACAGCCCCAAGGTCCTGTGGCCACGCCTATGTCAAGCTGTACGTGGCGCGCTGCTTTCCATCCCATGATGAGCTCTTCCATTGGCTTGCCAGTGAGCCCAAGAGTTGTTGCCACGTTGTTGGCTGTGCCGATCGGAATGATGGCCAGGGGAACGGGCCGGCCAAGGAGCCGCTTGACAACCCGGCCTACCATTCCGTCCCCGCCCGCTACAGCGACCAGATCCATCGGTTCCTCGAGGCTTTTAGCCCAATTGGGTGCCGCTGCCGACTGGTAGTCGACCTGGTACCCCGCCCGGCGAATGAGATCGAGAAGCTCGTCGCTGCTGGGCTGCTCGTTGTCACCGGCAGCCGGGTTGTATATCAGCTTAACTCTCATCTTTTACTTCCCTCTTGATGACGCGGGTGAATGCATAGGAAAATGGTAGCATTGAAGGTCAAAATAGAAAGGGCATTCGAGGGAGACGAGAACCATGCGCATATTGATTGCCAACGATGACGGAATCTATAGCCCGGGAATCCTGGCGCTCGCGCAGGTTGCGGCGCGATTCGGCGATGTGCGTATCGTGGCCCCGGACGTAGAGCAGTCTTCAGCCGGGCATGCCATAACCGCCTCGCGCCCGCTTTCTTATAAGCGGACCCCGATCAAGGGCTTTGAAGCCTACCGGGTCAACGGCACGCCCGCAGACTGTGTCGCGCTCGGAGCATACCATTGGGAAAAAGTCGACGTCGTCCTTTCGGGAATCAATCTTGGGAGCAACCTGGGAAATGCCATGTGGCACTCCGGCACTCTGGCGGCTGCGAAACAAGCCGTGCTCTTGGGCTTGCGCGGCATCGCGCTGAGCGCGCCGAGTACAGTTGGAGAACCCGATTTTGAGATGTTGAAGCCTTGGGTAGAAAAAGTAATGGAGCTTCTGCTCAAGATGGAGGATCTGACTCTCGTAAATGTGAACTTTCCCGATGTCGAGCCCAAAGGCTTGTGCTGGACGTGTCAGTCGGTGAGGCATTATGATGGTAAAGTCGTCCCCGGTGAGGATCCTATGGGACGGATGCACTTTTGGTTCACAGTGATTCCCATCGAGGCGACAGAGAAGGGAACTGACCGTTGGGCCGTGGAGCGTGGTTACGTTTCAATGACTCCTCTGCGGCTAGATTTGACCAATGAAAAGGAGCTAGCCGCGGCGCAACAAAAACATCCGCTGCCCTGACAGGTGTTTCCCTACCCTCTCCTATAAGGAGAGGGTAGGGAAGGGTGTGACCGAACTGCTTATTGAACCTGTTGTTGTCCCGACTCTTGCTGCTGCTGTCCGGGCTCTTGATCGACACCCTGTGTGCCAGGCTTTGCTGCCTCGGGTATCGGCGGAAGGTCTTCACCACTGATGTGGTCCCTCCCCACACCGAGTTCCTGCATGGTCCGCTGGTCAAGTTGTCCGGTCGCCTGCAGGTTGTTTTGTTGTTGGAAGTCCCTCACCGCGGCCTGGGTCTGCGGTCCCCAAACGCCATCGATCGGGCCCGGGTTATGACCCTCTTCCTGCAACTTCTGCTGCACTTGCCGGATCTGCTCAGAGCTTATCTGCTGATGCATCTCCTGTCCGGGCTGTCTCTCCATTTGGTACTGCGCTGCTCCTGGTTGCTGAGTCGCGCCAGTCTCTCTGTCGCCCGCCGCCCATGCGGGTACGGAAACGAGCGAAACCGCTCCTGCTATTGCTACAGCAGACGCGAACTTTTTATCGATAATTCGTAAGCCCATATAATCCCTCCTGATAGTTACGTTGTGACGACACTTAGTTGTTCATTGATTTCCTGAGATAGTTTTTCTCTTTGGTTTGAACGAGGCGGTCCTCTGTCCATGTAGTCCTCCCTTTCTAGCTGTAAGGCTGAAGAATCAGTTCATCGCGCGAAATGCGCGATAGGTCCCACCGAACGCGTGGGTGTAGTGTGGTAGATAGCGGACATGATGATTTGCCCACCTAGATCTGTTGTTGCTACCGCTTCCGAACAGATCGCAAATGGCATGCCGACCGATTATTCGCGGAAAACTAAAGGTATGTCCTATTGTCTGAACAGGAATCGGCAGATGCTTTCAAAAAAAAGGGACACTCGTACGTAGTGGAAAACTGTCGAAACCGTGTGTCTCGCAATTGCGACTGCCGGTCAGTCTTTACCAGGGTGAGTGTCTGCCCGGGAGAAGTGACTCAGTTGTGCGTGGCGTCCTCGCGTTCGACGAGAAGATTTTCTTTCAGGATCTGCCCCAGAAGGTCGCGTGCTTTCACGAGTGTCGATCGCTCGATCGCGCCAATGGGATATTCGGCCGCTATAATCAGACTGATGGCGGCGTTCAACCGCTCCAGTGCGGCGCGGTCGCGGTCGGCTGTTGATGATTGGTGAGTAACGCGTAGGCGTTCGATCAATGCGTCGCGCATTGAGGTCAGCAGTTTTTCGATGTGATCGACCTCTCTGACGATCTCTGATGGCGGCAGGTGAGCCGTCCGTTCGAGCCTCTCCCGTGCATGATTGCATTGCGTCACGAGTGATGACGGTTCGCCGGAACGAGCGTGTTCTTGCGGTGGCGCTACGAGTGAAGGGGGTTCGGCGGAATGAACCGGTTCGTACGGTTGCGTCAGGCGGAAGTAGTCCGCGGCTCGTTGCGCCGAAGTATTGCCCGCAGAAACTATGATGGACCGGAGCAAATAACTGCCGGCGAGTGTTGCGGCCGCTGCGGCCAATGACCAGCGACTGGAGCGGCGGTGAAGAAAAAGACCTATGCCATGGACGATCAGGGGGGCCACCACGCCCAAACCTTTGTATCCGTAACGATAGGCGCTTCGCACCGGTTCCTGCTCGAGCGGCGTCATGACCTCGTCTTTTTGCCACTGCCTTTCGAGGGCGGTCGTTACCAGTAGTTCGCCGGCTGCGGATATGACGCCGAGCAGTTCCAGGGGTTTTTTCGCTGCGCCTGCGGATGGGTACAAATGAGCTGCAAGGGATAGTGCTCCGGTGGCCGTGGCGGCAGCTGAGGTGCCAAACAGAACGGGCAAAAGCCTGTGACCGCTCGCCCAGAGAGGGGTACTGGTGGATGCGAGCAATACCCCCGTATACGTCGCTGTCAAAGCCCCAAGGCCGGCGGCCGGAATTCCGAACCAGCACGCGGCGCGTTCATAGCGAGCGTGCGCTGTTCGATGCGCGAGAAACTCAAGTGCCGCCGTGACTGCAGTCGCCGAACCGAAGCCCGCAAGCGTCCACGAGCCAAACGACATGGGCGAGGTGGGTCGAAAGATCCGCAGCATGTTGTACCAGCGGCCTGGAGTTTTCAGATCGGCGATCAACAACACAGGAGCGACCGTGCTGCCAAGGAGAGCGATATAGCGACCGGCACGAATCATGGGCCGGTAGGCTGGTCGATTGCATAGCTCGGCGATATTCGCCATCACTTGCGCGCAGCCGGCGAGGCCGCCGACAAATAGATAGGCTGCGACCAGATGGCCGTAGTGGCTCGATTTTATCACAGGCTGATCATAATAGTTCTCGCCGCGATAAGTGGGTAACTGAAACCCTTCCCGAAGTCGACCGTAGGGAGCGCGCTCCATCAATGGACCTCGCTGTTGGCGCCGGTGCTGAACGCCACGACCATGGCGAGCGCCAAAGCCCCCATGGTTGCAACGCCGCTCCATAGGCCTGGAAGGATTCGTCTGGACGGGAGCGCCGGGGCAGCAGGTAGATTGTACGTTTCCGGGCGATCGGTCAGCAGAAAAAATGCATTCAAACGGTCGATGCCGTGCGTCGCACCGGGGGACTTTGGAGTTCCGTAGAGGTAGGCATCGGTTCTACCATGGGCATGTAGTGTCTCCACGCGGTTTTCCGCGCGACGCTGCAGCTCCGACAGCTCACCGAACTGAATCGAATCGGTGGGGCACGCCTTGGCGCAAGCCGGCTCCAACTCGCCTTTCATCCGGTCGTAACACAGCGTGCATTTATGCGCTTTGCCGTCAAAAGAGCCTGTTTCCACAACGCCGAAAGGGCAAGCCGGAACACAATAACCACAGCCGTTGCAGATATCCTGCTGGACGACCACTGTGTCAAACTCAGTGCGAAAAAGCGCTCCGGTCGGACAGGCCTCGAGGCAAGGCGCGGGCGAGCAGTGCTTGCAGACGTCGCTCATCATGAGCCAGTTGCTCTGAAAAGGCTGGAGGTCGCTCGGTCGCTCGTCATTGTCGGTGCGGAGCTTCTCGATGAAGGTAACGTGTCGCCATGTCGTGGCGGATAGCGAGCCCGTGTTGTCGTAACTGTGACCACTTAGCTTGAAATCTTCGGCCGGCAAGAGGTTCCATTCTTTGCAGGCGACCTCGCATGCCTTGCAGCCGATGCATAGAGTGGTGTCGGTGAAAAAACCGTAACTCCGCCCGGGTTCAATGACTGTCCCCGATGTCAGTTCCGACTCTTGCGGTATGAGTCCGGAAAGTGTCGCTTGGGTATAATCTAATGCACGCGGATGAACGCTCATCGTGGTCCCTCGGGTGTACCCGGTTTCGGGTCTCGGGTCCCGTGTTTCGAGTTAAGTTCCGCCCATTTCAATAGTGAATTATCCAGGAGCAACTATTTCCCTTTTTGAAAAAGACACATCGGAGAGGAGAAAACTCGCAACACGAAACTCGAAACTTTCCGTATCATGGCCGTAACCGGCCCTTGCGGAGGGTGCACGTAAAGGCCTTGCCCTCGTGTATCGTTGTGTTGGGGTCGCCGACCATGGCTGATAGCGTGTTCGCAATATCGCCGGTGGCATATCCCTCCCAGCCGAAATGCCACGGCATCCCAATTTGGTAAATGCGGCGCCCATCGAGTTGAAACGGCCTGAACCTGTCAGTAACTAAAGCGCGCGTCTCGATCTCTCCGCGGGTAGTTGAGATCACGATCCAGTCGAGATTTGTGATCTGTTTTTCGGCGGCCAGCTCCGTCGGTATTTCGGCAAATCCTTGCGGTTGTAATTCCGCCAGTGAAGGGACAAAGCGAGTTGGAATACCGCCCGAGTGGTGTTCGGTCAAGCGGTAAGTCGTGATCACGTACGGGTAGCGCGGATCGCCGACATCATGGTACCTGTTCTCCGGGCGCTCCCATTTTTTTGCCGCCGGGTTGCTTTGTTGCTTGTACATTGGGTTTTGCAGGGGCGACTCAACAGGCTCGTAATGAGTCGGGAGCGGCGCGTCCTTTAGTCCAGAGGGGGCAAACAGCCAGGCCTTGCCGTCGGCCGACATCATAAAGGGCGACTTGCCATCGTGCGCATCGGTGCCATACAGCGGAGCCTTGGACCAGTCCGGTGTGTAATTTGGCGGTTTATCATGCGTGAAATCCGGATTGTCTCTGCCGGCCCACTGGCTGGATTCGGAGTCCCACCACATGTGCCGTTTGCGCTCCGACCACGGTTTCCCCTCTACATCTGCCGACGCGCGGTTGTACATGATGCGACGATTGCTCGGCCATGAATAAGCCCATTCGAGGTGCGTGCCCGGGCCATCGGGACCGTCCGCCTTTCGGGAACGCGCGCGATTGCAATCCCGACGCGGGTAGATACCGGTATAAATCCACACCCCGCACGCTGTGGAGCCGTCGTCCTTTAGTTCCTTAAAATCGGCGATTTGCCGTCGTTCTGGCCAGGAATAACCGTTCATCTCCTTCAGAACGGCGTCTGCCGAGGGCTCTTCCCTTGATCCCTCGGTTGGATAGTCCCAAGTCAAGCTCAAGACAGGCTCATCTTTTGGATCGCTACTACCGGCATAAAGTTGCTGGAGACGCTTACCGAGGTGGTAGACAAACCAGAGATCCGAGCGACAGTCGGCCGGAGGTTCAACAACCTGATCATGCCACTGAATCAGCCGCTCGGTATTGGTGAAGGTGCCATCCTTTTCACTGGCCAGCGCAGCCGGCAAGAGAAATATTTCTGTCTTGATTGCCTCTGGAGTCAGTTCGCCGCGCTCAACTTCCGGGGATTTGTACCAGAACGAAGCAGTCTCGCTTTCGAATGCCTCACGTACAACCATCCATTCCAGGTTCGGCAACGATTTGCGGATGAAGTGCGTATTGTGGCCGCCAACCACGGGATTCTGTCCCATCAGTAGGAGCCCGCGAATGGTCCCGTCGGCAATAGCCAGCATCATTGGCTGCTGAGAATGGTCCCCCATGATCTTGGGAATCCACGAATAACCCCAGCCCTTGCCTTGTTTTGCGGCGTCGCCATACCAGGCTCTCAGCAGGCTAACGACATACTTGGGAACATTGTTCCACCAGCCGGTCGGCGGAGTCTCTATGGCGAGATACGCTTCGAGTTCACTGTGTGGCTTGAGCGCGCTTGGCTGCGGAAGATACCCCGGCAGCAAGTTGTAAAGCGTGGGGACGTCGGTGCTACCCTGAATGCTGCAGTGGCCGCGCAGTGCGATGATGCCGGCCCCGGGCCGGCCGATGTTTCCTAGCAGGCACTGGATGATGCCGGCGGCGCGGATCATCTGTACCCCGTTGCTGTGGTGCGTCCAACCCACGGCGTAGCACCAGGCCGTGGTTCGCTCCCGGCCCGAGTTGTTGAGCAGAGACTCGGCGATTTTCGTGAAGGTTTCCTTAGGGCAGCCGGTAACGCGCTCCACCATTTCCGGGGTATAGGCAGCGTAGTGCCGTTTGATGATCTGAAAGACACATTTAGGATGCTGCAAGCTGTAGTCGACTGACGGATGGCGGCGTGTAAGGTCGTCTTGCTTGTCGAGGATTTCTTTGGGGTCGGTTGCAGTGCCGTGGACGTAGGCCTCGGCCAATGTGGCTGGCACATCCATGCCGCGGTATTGCCAGGTTTCGATGTTGTAGGCGCGCTTCTCCGGCTGCCAGCCCGAAAAGAGGCCATCCAGCTCTCCCGGAGAACGGAAATCCTCCTGAATGATGTTGGCGATGTTCGTATAGTTGAGCGTGAATTCTCTAAAGAAGAGGTCGTTCTGCCAGCGCTCGCTGTTGATGATGTGGTTGATGAGCCCGCCGAGAAACGCGATGTCCGTACCGGAGCGGATCGGCGCGTACAGATCGCACATGGCGGAAGTGCGCGTGAAGCGGGGATCGGCATGAACGATGGTGGCGCCTTTTTCCTTTGCCTGCATGACAAAACGAAAGGCGATGGGGTGGTTCTCCGCCATGTTGGAGCCCATGATCACAATGCAGTCCGAGTTGGCGAGTTCCCATTGGGGAAGAGTCGAAGCTCCTCGACCGAAGGTGGCGCCCAGACCGGGCACCGATGAGCTGTGTCAAACCCGCGCTTGATTTTCGATCCATACCATTCCGAGGCCGCCGCCGAACAGTTTCTTGATCAAGTAGTTTTCTTCATTGTCCAGCGTGGCGCCGCCGAGCGACGCCATAGCAAGCGTATGATTGACGGTCATGCCGTCCGGCAATTCGCTAACAAATGTCTCGTCGCGCGTGTGCTTGACCAGATGCGCAATGCGGTCCATGGCCCAGTCGAGCGGCCGCTCTTCCCAGCGCTTGGAGTACGGCGCCCTGTACTTGACTTTTGTCAGGCGGTTTGGATTGAGGAGCCAGCCGAGGGTGGCGGCGCCTTTGGGACACAAAGTTCCTTGATTGATGGGGCTGCGCGGATCGCCTTCAATCTGAATCACGTCGCCTCCCTTGACGTAGACGAGTTGAGCGCACCCCACCGCGCAGTAAGGACAGATACTGCTTCCGACCCGGTCGGCTTGCTCCACGCGGGGACGGAGTGTCCGCGACAGCGTCGAAGCTGCCGCGGTGCTTTTGTGATCTTCGCCGGCGAGCTGCCGCGGCAACGACCAATCATGCAAGACGCGCCGGAGTTTGTTTGTCAGGGCGTTCTTCATATTGCGCATTGTAAGCTTCACGAACGATGATGGGAGACCGGCCGGACCGAATAAGCCACTCCCGATGCCAAATTGGGCTCGCCCGTGTAGGCAACACGCACGGGCTCGCCAGAATTCTGGAGCCGGGCAAGCTCGATCAGGTCAACGCTGCGCTTGGCCGCAGTTAAGAGAAAGCCACGGCCGTCATCGACCATCAAGCGGAAACGCTGTTCCTGGACTGCTATGATACGGCCGGTGATCTGTTTTCGCCTGTCCGCCATGAGTGAAGAGAACGAACTGAAGTGTCTTAACCCAATCTATCTGCAGCGATAACGTGAACGCAAGAGGAGTGCCTGATCATGGCACGTGGCGGGCGGCATATGGCAATAATCATGGTGTGCACACCAAAACCGGTGTGCACACCCACGCTACAGCTACTGCCGAAACCGGAACCAGAGCCTCAGGGGTCGGTGCGGAACTTATCGGCTGCCTCGTCTCTGGTCTTGCGATCCGGTTCAATGTCAAACGAGCTACCGATGCGCTGCGCCACAGAGATAAACTCCGCCGTCGGCAGCGCGCCATTACCGGTCAACGCCTGGCGTAGATCGGAGCGAAGTCTCCCGGCCGGGTCCCAGTAAGCTCCCTCAAACATGTTGGCCGTCAAGCGTTCGAGCAAAATACGGAGTCCCCTGAGCCCACTTTCAGCTTCAGCCCGCCCGGTTTTTTGATCAGCTGACTGCAACAGAGCCAATCCATGATAGAGGCGGGCGATGTGATCCTCCTTATGGATTGACAAAGCGCGGTCGAGGGAACGCAAAGCTTCCGGATAATTGCCGGCTTCGTAGTAGGCGCGACCCAGGTAGGTCCAGACACCTGTTTGCAGCTCATTGGGGTAGCGATATTGCGGATTAGCTTCAGCGGCGCCGCGAAAGTGGGCGATAGCTGCCTTGGGCTCACCCCTTATCAGGGCATTGCGGCCGGACTGAACAGCGCCGCTCGTATGAAATGCCGCACAGCCGGCGGCTAAAAGCAGCCCCACTAAAAGGACACACCTAACAAGGGACGATCGGATCATCGACAGGCCCTCCTCAGTTCTCTTACTGCTCATCCAGAGACTATTGCCGAAAGCCTCATAAATGACAAGGGCGCCGAATTCGGCAAAAAGCCACGTGCAAAGTCCAGTGTTTGGCGCGCTGCCGGCGCAGTGCTCACGCGCCGGATCCCGCCCACAACCTTACTGGACGAACAATTTTTTGATTTGCTCGACAACCTCGGGCGGTTGATTCATGACCTCCTTCACCAGGGCTTGCAAATTTTCTCCGCGGTTAGGCGTTACGTCAATTCTCAGCTTCTTGGCTTCAGCGATCAGTTGAGGATCCGCCACCGCCTTTTGATACGCAGCGCGAAGCAGAGCCACGCGTTCCGCAGGTGTTGCGGGCGGCGCCATCATCGGTCGAGCCCACTCTCCTCCTTGCACCATCGCCTGAGCGACGCGGCGCCTTGTCGGCGGAGTCTTGTGTTGGTCCATCAGTTCATAGATGGTTGGGGTGTCGGGAACCCGGGGATCTTGCTTTCGCCCGCTTTGCGCCCAGAAGCGGACGAATTGTTTCTTCGTCCAGGTTAAAAAGGGCTCGCGTGAAAAATAAGTTGAGATGGTGAGTCCCATACAGGCCACCTCTCCACGCTCCAGCGCAAGCGCGATCTCACTGCTCCCGGGATAACCCGTGACGGTGGTGACTTTGGCTCCGACCGTATCTTCAAGGATTTTGGCAATGACGTAATCGGAACTGCCGACACCCGTGGAACCGCACTTCGGTGATTCTTTGGTCCTGATGATATCCGACACCGATTTGACCGGTGCATCGGATCGTCCAAAAATCATCATATCATCGTTTTCCAGCGAGCCGATCCAGTGAAATTTCGTCAAGTCAAACTTTACTTCCTTTTGCCCGGAAAGCTGGCTCAAGTAGAGATTGTTGTGCGGCATCAGGAGGGTCAGACCATCCGGCTTTGCCACACTCCAGACGTAGTTTGCCGCGATGGCGGATGCCGCCCCCGGCATATTTTGAACGAGGACCGCCGGCTCGCCGGGGATGTACCTGCCGATATAGCGCGCCAATAACCGCGCGGCGCGATCGTAGCCCCCACCGGTACTCAGTCCCACAATGATTCGCACCTGTTTCCCCTTATAAAATTGATCGGACTGCGCCTTGGACGAGGACACAATCGACAGCGAAATCAGGACAGCCGAAAGATAAGAAAACACAGTAATACTTGTTCGACGACGCTTCATAACATTCTCTTTCCGGCCCGAAGGCCCTTAGGTGTTGAATCTTTATGCCTTACTGGCGAACAAAATCAAGAGCGCTCCCGGCTAAGCTCGTTTCCTGGCCTTTAAAATCAAGTATACTGGCGGCGGGAGGCTTGCCATGCGTATAGGGCTTCAAATTCCCTCCTTCACCTGGCCTGGTGGAGCGCCTGAGATCGGTCCCAAGCTGATGCGCATCGGCCGGTCAGCCGAAGCGGCGGCTTTCTCGAGCCTGTGGGTGATGGATCATTTCTTTCAGATCGAAATGATCGGAAAACCAGAGGAGCCGATGCTCGAAGCCTACAGCACGCTATCTTTTTTGGCCTCTGTCACGCAGCGCATCACTCTGGGAACACTGGTAACCGGTGTGATTTACCGGCACCCCGGAATCCTGGTCAAGACCGCGACGACCCTCGATGTTCTTTCGGGGGGGCGGACCTATTTCGGGATCGGCGCTGCCTGGTACGAGCGCGAGTGCGTAGGTCTGGGCGTGCCCTTTCCCTCGAGAAAGGAACGTTTCGAACGGCTGGAGGAAACCTTACAGATTGCGCATCAGATGTGGTCCGGTAACGTAGCTCCTTTTCAGGGCAGGCATTATCAGCTTACCGAAACCCTCAACTCGCCCCAGCCGATTGCCAAGCCGCATCCTCCGATCATGGTGGGCGGTGCGGGCGAAACCAAGACGTTGCGGCTAGTGGCCCAATACGCCGATGCGTGTAATCTCTACGCGTTTGATGTGGGAATGGAGACCATTCGGGCCAAGCTGGCGGTGCTGCGACTGCACTGCGATGACCTGGGACGGTCTTATGACGAAATAGAACGCACCGCGCTGACTTTCTTCGATTTGCGTCCGGGCGCTATGAGCAGCAATGAAGCAATCGACGTTTGCGAAGAGTTGAGTGAGGCCGGCATCGATCACTTGATTGTTTCCTTGAACCAGGTGGACGAAATCACACCGATTGAGATCATGGGCCGGGAAGTCATTCCAGCCGTCGCCGATTTTTGCCCGCCTGCTTGAATCTTCCTCGGCGTCGCCCCGCCGACATACAGGTAAGCGCACGGGCATAGATACAGGGGAAAACAGAATGAAGAGGATTGTTGTGTGCTTCGATGGGACGTGGAATAAACCCGCCGACGAAATGCTTCCTGCCGATGAGCAAATCGAAACGAACGTAAGTCGATTCTACAAATCGGTGCATGATGTCGCAGCTGACGGGACCCGACAGGTGAAATGGTATGATCCCGGAGTCGGAACCGTACCATACACCGAGGTCGCCGGCGCGTTCGGGCTCGGCCTGGAGACTAATATTATTCAAGGGTATAAGTTTCTTGCCGAAACGTACGAAGAAGGTGACGAGGTGTACGTCCTCGGATTTAGCCGAGGCGCCTATACCGCAAGAAGTCTGGTCGGTATGATTCGCAACTGTGGCTTGGTTGACCGCAAGCAGATGGCTTTGCGCGTTGGCATCGCCTATGGGATCTATCGCACGCGCGACGACGGCCCCGATTCAACGACGGCCAGGCTTTTTCGCTCGTTGTTCTCCCGGGAAATCAAAATCAAGTTTCTCGGCGTGTGGGACACGGTGGGCGCGTTGGGCATACCGCTGGATGTCGTGAGAGAGTTCAATGCCAGGTTTTATGAGTTCCACGATACGAAATTGAGCGGCATTGTTGAAAACGCGTATCACGCGATCGCCGTCGATGAACATCGGATCGATTATGACGTTTGTCTATGGGACCCGAGCGAAAAACCGGTTCAGGTGATCGAGCAGCGGTGGTTCGTCGGTGCCCACAGCGACATCGGCGGCGGCTATTCCGACCGACGATTATCCGATATCAGCTTGCGATGGATGCAGGACAACGCGTCAGCTCTGGGGCTCGAACTCTCTCGGGTCCAGCTCGGCGAGAGGAATTACCTCGGGACATTGACCGATTCCTATGCCCAGTTTCTCGGCGGTTTGTACGCGAAGAGACACCCGCGGCACTACCGCTCCATCGGCGCAACGAGCTTTGGCAAGGAGATCATCGACGATTCGGTGCAGAAACGTCGAAACGAAAACCGCACCTACGAGCCGCAAAACGACGGCTTGCCGGCTATTTAATTTGTCGAGACGGTTGAAAGGTTCAAGGTTCCAAGTAGGAGCGGGTTCCAATCGTTCCAGCCGTTCCAAACGTTCCAGGCGAATCGATGCAGGTACCAATAACTTCTCTCGCCCGCTTCAGCTGGGCTGATCTGTCCTCCGGCTCGCGGGAGAGGGGCGAGGGTGAGGGTGAGACTTAAGAGGCAAAGTCGGAGCTCACTTCGCAGGCGCGAAGCGCGCATTCTCGTCTACGGTTTTGGATCGTACCTGCAGTATCGGCAAAACGTCACCACCGAAATTCTCCGTAAACTCCCGCAATGGTCGTGCCTGCGAAAAATTGTCTTTCCGGTCAGGTTTGACAGGCGTCAATTTGTTGCAGCCGTTAGAACGTACCAGCCCGATGTGATCTTGGGGCTCGGACAGTGTTCCAGCGGCGAGGTTTTGCGAGTCGAGAACCGGGCCGTGAACAGGCGGCGAACCGATAGGAAATCCGAAGCAAGACCCATCCTGATGAGTGGCGCTCCAAGCCATGTGACGACACTTGACTTGAAGCTAGGTAGCAGCGCGACAGGTTCAAACCGCGCTGGCGACTATGTCTGTAATTATTCCATGTACGTCTTGCTCGATTTTTTAGAGCGCCAGCGGCTGCCGGTGCGTTTTGGGTTTGTACACATCCCGTATGACTATGACGCCGCCAAAGCGGCTGGCATCTTATTGAAACGCATTGTTCGTATAAAGCGCGGCTTAAAACCATAAGTCATTGGCCATAAGCTATGTGCCTATACCATGAGGCATATCCCGTGTGCTAAATGCTATTGGGCACCTGCAGTCATTCGTCGTGAACCATTCCCAATACTTTGTTGATCTCGGCAATTGACTCCTTGTTCAGCAGGATCAACAGAACATCGCCAGGCTCAATAACAGTGGATCCCGTAGGCAGGATGTATTTGTCATTTCGAGAGATCAGGGCGATGACGCTCTCCTCCGGCAGACCAAGCTCCATAACGGCCTTGCCTGCCACCGGGGAGTTATATGGGACAATGAAGTCCATCATGGTTGCCGGGATCTGTTCGCTCTCTTCGAATTCGAGCGGGTGCCTGGGCCGCACCTGCTGGGGCCGCGCCAACCCCAGCAGTCTTACGACGAATGGAATCGAGGTTCCTTGCAGTAAAACAGAAGTCAAAACGACAAAAAACACGATATTAAAAATCTCATCCGCCTGTGGGACCCCAGTGACATAGGGGAAGGTGGCTAAAATGATCGGCACGGCGCCCCTCAGCCCGACCCATGCGATCAAGATGCGCTCCTTCAGATCGAACCGGCTGAACGCAAGGGTTACAAAGACCCCGACGGGACGCGCCAAAAACATCAGAATCACGGAAAGCAACAATCCCGTGCCCAAAACCGGGACGAGGCGAGAAGGATAAACCTGAAGGCCCAAAATCAAGAACATCACGATTTGCATAAACCAGGCTGCGGCATCGTGAAAACGAAGAAGGCTTTTCTTGTGGACGAAGGCGTTGTTTCCCATTATCAAACCGGCGATGTAGACACCCAGAAAGCCGTTGCCGCCGACGTACGTGATCGCTCCGTAAATGAACAGTGCCGCCGAAAGAGTCAGCGCCGGATACAATCCCTCGGTCTCGAGACCGATGTGATTGACGACCCAAACCAAAAACCAGCCGAGCAGGTAGCCTAGAAGGGCTCCGAGCGCCATCTGGACGACAAACAACCATATCGCCAGACTGGCAGGGCTCACGTCCGGCTGCGTGATGAGCGTAATCACGGAAATAGTCAGGACTACGGCCATGGGATCGTTGCTGCCCGATTCCAGCTCCAAGAGGTTTTGAACACGTTCGGGCAGCCCGAGATTGCGCGACCGCAGGACGGCAAAAACCGCAGCGGCATCTGTCGATGACATAATCGCGCCCAGGAGCATTCCTTCCAAGAGTGTAAAATCAAGCACGAGCCATGCGGCTGCTCCCACCGCAACAGCGGTGATGGCGACTCCAATCGTGGAAAGCAGAGCGCCGCTAAACGCGACGGGACGCACTCTGGACCACTGCGTGTCCAATCCGCCGGAAAAAAGGATGATCGCCAGTGCCGTCACCCCCAGGGCTTGCGCCAGCCATGGATCATCAAAATCGATGCCGCCGGGCCCTTCGGACCCGGCTAACATGCCGAGCGCGAGAAAAAGCAAAAGCGCGGGGACACCGAATTTCTCCGATGCTTTGTTGGCAAAGACAGCCACGAGAATAAACATCGACCCGACGATGAGTATTTGTTCGATCGTAATCATGTGAATGGATCAGAACAGAATCGCGGCTGGGCGTATCCGGTCTGAAGCTCAGATATTAATCAATCTGAGCTTCAATGTTCAACGTAAAGCTTCAAAGAAGCGAGACTAGAGGTTTCGAGTCTTCAAACATGATCCCAAACCACAGACATGGTCTCGTGGGGGAGGAGGGCTCAAATCCAAACGGTATGCCGCAGGCTCACTTCTAGAGAAATCCAGCCCTTATTCACTCTCACTCTCGGCTGCGGCTTTGAGGCGGCGCTTGCGCACGGCTTCCGCTAATTCGTCGAGCAGCACGCGGCTGTCTTGCCAGCCAACACATGCGTCGGTGATGCTGAGCCCGTAGACGAGCTCCTTGCCAGGCAATAAATCCTGGCGACCCGCCTTCAGATGGCTTTCAACCATGACACCGAAGATCCGTGATTCGCCGCCGGCAATTTGCGCCGCCACCTCGTGTCCGACCTCGACTTGCTTTTTCGGGTCTTTGGAGCTGTTACCATGGCTGAAGTCGATCATCAGCCGCGCCGGAATGCCGGCCGCCGCGAGAATCTTGGCCGCCCCGTCGACGCTCGCCGCGTCGTAATTTGGATGGTTCCCGCCGCGCAAGATGACGTGGCAATCTTCGTTGCCGGTCGTCGAGACGATTGCCGAATGGCCGCCCTTTGTTACCGAGAGAAAATGATGGGGCGCCTGGGCCGCGCGCAACGCGTCGAGCGCGATGCGCACATTGCCGTCGGTGCCATTTTTAAAGCCCACCGGACATGAAAGTCCCGAAGCGAGCTCGCGGTGAACCTGGCTTTCCGTCGTACGCGCCCCTATGGCGCCCCAAGAGACCAGATCGGCGATATACTGGGGCGTAATCATATCCAGGAACTCTGATCCCGCTGGCATGCTCATCTCGTTAAGCTCGAGTAGCAGCTGGCGGGCTATGCGCAAACCTTCGTTGATCCGGAAGCTGCCGTCGAGATGGGGATCGTTGATCAGCCCTTTCCATCCTACCGTGGTGCGCGGCTTCTCGAAGTAAACACGCATGACCACCAGCAGATCGGCAGCCAGAGCGTCCCGAGCTTGCTTCAGGTTACTCCCGTATTCCATCGCGGCTTTGACGTCATGGATGGAACATGGACCCATGATAGCCAACAAACGGTCGTCGGCTCCATGGAGAATCCGGTGAATGGTTTGCCGAGTTTCATAAACCGTTTGCGCGGCGCGCTGTGTGATCGGAAACTCGCGCAGAACATGCGCGGGGGGCAAGAGTTCCTTGATCTCCTTGATTCGCAAGTCGTCGGTTCGGTATTCCATTTGAGTGTCCGCCAGACAAGGGACCGATTATAGCTGAAAGTTGTGCGAAAGCTAATGCCA
>CAYPHJ010000036.1:21692-41024 GCA_964410485.1 uncultured Syntrophobacteraceae bacterium | reverse complement strand
ATGTTCGAAGTTCCGGGAAGGAACCGCTGAGCCGAACGCGAGCCACCGAGAATGGAGGATGGAGAATTGCCCCCGATGAGGATCGAAGATGGAGGGGAGAGGATGGAAGCCGAGAATTGAATATCGAGGTTCACTGGCAAAATGAGACTCACGTTTTTCTCCGGCGTCACGATGTGCTAATGAGCCTTATAGGCATTTCTTACACGGGGTCGCCTAGAGTTGCTGCCCACGCAGGGCCGAGCCCTTTTGGCGCGAGCGGCGTTAGAAGTTACGGCTTTGGAGGCAAAACGGAGGAAGCATGGGACAAATCTTGGGGCTTGGAATTACGCACTATCCGGGGCTATCGATGCAGGGAAACATTACACGTCGCATCAAAATCTGCCTCGCGGATCCGGCGTTGCCGGAGCATCTGCGGTCCCCGGATAACTGGCCCCAGCAAATGCGCCAGCAATGGAGCACGGATGACGGTCAGGCTCATTCTGACGAGCATCGCCAAGCCATGATCGACGGATTTCGCCGGGCTCGCCGCGCGCTCGATGAATTTCAACCGGATTTCTGTGTCATTTGGGGCGACGACCAATTCGAGAACTACCGGGAGGACTGCGTTCCACCCTTTTCCATTTTGGCCTACGATACCGTCGAAGTTCAGCCATGGCTGCACAACGCGCGCGGCATGAACTCCTGGAACGAGCCAAAGGACAAGATGATCACGATCCGAGGGCACCGAGCGGGCGGTAAGCATCTCGCAGCGGCTCTACTGAAAGACGGATTTGACATCGCGTACGCGTACAAACCCATGCACCTGGGTTTGGGCCATGCATTTGTCAATTCTGTGCTTTATTTAGATTGGGACCGCGCCGGATTTTCGTATCCGGTGGTGCCCTTTACTGTAAACGCTTACGGACGCCACCTTACTGGGACTCAGGGTATCCCGCCAACCCCCTCAAAAGGGCGCAGTTTGGAGGAGGGCGAAGAGGATCCGCCCGGACCACAGCCCTGGCGCTGTTTTCAGATTGGCGCAGCCACGGCGCGCATCCTGGCGCAGAGCCCCTGGAGAATCGCTCTGATTGCATCTTCCAGTTGGTCGCATTCCTTTTTGACGGCAAAGCATGGGCGCATGTACCCGGATGTGGAGTCAGATAAGAGATATTTTGAAGCGCTGCGCGCGGGTGATTGGGAGCTGTGGCGCAAGACGACGATAGAAGAGGCGGAAGATCGCGGCCATCATGAGCTGTTGAACTGGTTTTGCCTGGCCGGCGCCATGGCCGAGCTTGACAGGAAGCCTGACGAAGCCGCTTTTTTGGAGTCGTGGATTTCGAACTCCGACAAGGTTTTTGCTGTATTCCGCCCGCCGCTCAAAGCGCACAAACATTCCGCATAACAGGAGACGGATTCTCATGCTCATTCTACATGTAACCGTGCAAGTGAAGCCGGAGTACGTTCTGAACTTTCTCGAAGTCGTTCGTCATGACGCGGAGCATTCGGAAAAGGATGAGCCCGGCTGCTTGCGCTTTGACGTGATCCAGGATCGCGATGACCCGAACCGCTTCTATTTTTATGAAGTCTATAGGGATGAAGCTGCTCTGGAAGACCATCGACAAACACCGCATTTCAAGTCCTACTTTGAAAAGGTCCAGCCATGGCTGGCTGCTCCGCCCGAGCGCCGTTTTGGCAAAAATCTGATCCCGCCAGACGAGGTTTGGCGTTAGGGCCTCGCTGCGCTCGGCATCTCAGATTGCAGATTTCAGATCTCAACATGAAACCTGTGATTTGACATTGCCGCTGAGCGAGGCGACCTTTCCTGATCACATCATGAACAGAACTCGCAATTTTTTGACATCGCTAGGGGCGCTCGGCCCGGAGCGGCTGTGGTTCCTTGCAATTCTCACCGTCGGGCACTTCATCATTCATTGGTTCCAACAGTTTTTTCCGGTTGTCTTGCCATCCATCAAGGCCGGTTTGGGGCTGACCAATGTTCAAGTCGGTGCTTTGACCTCGGCGCAACAACTTGTGGTGGGCGTTTCGCAACTGCCGCTCGGCATGCTGGCCGACGCAATGGTGCGCCATCGCGGGAAAATTCTCGCGTTGTCGCTGTTATCGATGGGTGCCGGCTATTTTCTTTTGGGTACTTCGGTGTATGGACTGGCATTGGTGGGCTCCGGATTCATCGGCCTGGGGACAGCGTTGTGGCATCCCACTGCCGCCGGATCATTATCGAACCGCTTTCCGGAGCGGCGCGCTACCGCTCTCTCGATTCACGGGACCGGTGCCACCCTTAGCGACACGATCACGCCTTTCTGCGTGGGCTTTTTGCTGGCCGCAGTTCCGTGGCATACGGCTACTCAGATGCAATTTGTACCGGGATTGTTGTTTGGTTTTGTGATGTGGCGCGCGCTGGCGGGTCTGTTCAGTGATGTCGACTCCGCCCCACGTCACGCTGCGACGCAGTTCCGTGATGTCGCTTCCCTGATGAAGAACACGGCTTTTTTGGGTGTTTCGGCGGCAACGGGTCTTCTTCAGATGGGTCGTTTGGTAACGCTCACCTTTCTGCCCATTTATCTCCAGGAGCACTTGCAGTACTCGCCGGTGGCGTTGGGCGGCTTCATTGCCTTACTGCACGCGATGGGTACCGTTTCGCAACCGGTTCTGGGGTTGCTTTCAGACCGGTTCGGCCGCAAGGCAGTGTTGGTGCCCTCTTGTCTACTGCTGGGCTTATTATTTTCTCTGCTGGCCGTGGTGCCGCCCGGCCTTTCCTTTGCACTGGTGGTAACCGCGATCGGCATATTTTTCTACACGCTTTTCAATATCATGAATGCCGCAGTGATGGATGTGGCGGGCTCAAATATACAGGCATCCACGTTCGGGCTGACCTCGCTGCTCACGCAGCTCGTTGTGATCCCAACCCCGGTGGTCACCGGTTATTTGATCGGCTGGTTTGGCATTCGGTTCGCGTTTGTCTTGGCCGGAGTGTTTCTGTTTATCGCCGCGCTCGCTCTTGCTCCCCTGAGGTTATACACGGGGACAAAGAGAGGTTAAGGTTTAGCTTGAGGTTTTAGGTTCTTGGCGGGAGATAGAACATGCTGACCTCAGCAATAGCGCGACGGGTGGCCGGATTTGGGACGACGGTTTTTGTCGAGATCAACTCGCTGGCGCGACAGTATGACGCGGTCAATCTTGGCCAGGGGGCGCCCGATTTTGACGGTCCGCCGGAAGTCTTGGCGGCGGCGGTCGAGGCGGTAAACAGCGCGTTGAATCAATACGCGCCGAGTATCGGGATGGCGGCGGCGCGCGCCGCGGTTGCGGCCCACGCCGAACGCTTTTATGGGCAGAAGGTCGAGCCCGAAACCGATGTTCTCATCACCGCAGGAGCGACCGAGGCTGTCTTCGCAGCGATCCTTGGCCTGACCGATCCGGGCGATGAGGTGATCGTTTTCGAGCCGGTCTATGACAGCTACGTGCCCAATCTGGTCATGGCCGGCGTTACCCCCCGTTACGTTCCGTTGCGCGGCGAGAACTGGAATTTCGATCCCGACGAGTTGGCCCGAGCATTCACACGGCGCACCCGCGCCATCATCGTCAATACACCACACAATCCCACCGGCAAGGTCTATTCGCGCGAAGAGCTGGCCATGATCGGCGATCTCTGCCAAAGTCATGACGTGATCGCCATCACGGACGAGGTTTATGAGCACATCCTCTATGACGGGGTGCCTCATACGCGACTGGCGATGCTCCCGGGAATGTCGGAGCGCACGTTGACTATCAGTAGTCTGGGGAAAACATTCAGCGTCACGGGCTGGAAGATCGGCTGGGCCATTGGTCAGGAGTCTTTAGTCGCGGCGGTTAACCGTGCGCATCAGTTCATCACGTTTGCAGTTGCTTCTCCCTTGCAAGCCGCCGCCGCCACGGCCCTGGCTCTGCCGCTGAGTTTTTTTCAAAACTTGCAGGCAACCTATCAGGCCAAGCGCGACCGGGTGCTTGGTGTGCTGCAGAAGGCGGGATTCACGGTGTTCAAGCCACAAGGAAGCTATTTTATCATGGTGGACTGGCGCGGTGTTGCTCCCGATGACGTGGAGAACGACATCCAGTTCGCGCGGTGGCTAATCACCAGGGTGGGCGTCGCCTGCATTCCACCCAGCGCGTTTTACCAAGATTCTGACAAATACCTGGGCAAATATCTTGCGCGTCTTGCGGTGTGCAAAAGAGACTCAACGCTTGATGCCGCCGCGGAAAGATTGTCCAAACTCGGACGGCTTTGAGAAGCGTGGGCCTGCGGATCAACTCGCTAGACGGGTCGCTAGCGCGCACCTTGCTTGCGCGCCTTCATACAGTTTGCAAACACCTTTGCTCTTTGGCCTGTTCCGGCCAATGCGGCTTCGCGCTCGCAGTCCAACATGTTGCGTTCATATGCGGGCACGCCGCCGTCGGTACCGATGCTTGTCGGGCTACTTCTCTCGATCGTGCTCGCCGGGCTACTCCTGTCGATTGTTGGAACCGGGCGCGGGCTTGTCGCGCATGCAGTGGCAAGCAGGGCTACAGCAATCAATGCGGTCTTCACTGTAGCTGTAGTCTAACATTCTTAATCGGCTGCGCTAGAGCGATCATTTCGTACACTGTTTGCGCAAGTGGTCTCACTTGTACAAGGAGTGTCTTGAGCCAGCAAGTAAATACCATCACACCACGAAGTGTTTCATGATCCTACGCACGCCCACATACGATGAAAGTAGCCCCACGTCTGTCGTCTGTCCCACCACCGCAGGACTGTCATCCTAAACTCCCGTGAAGGATCTGCTCCCCGTTGTCATCCTGAGGCGAAGCGAAGGATCTGCTTTTATGCTTCTCGTTCCGTTTCGAGGAAACAGATTCTTCGTCACGGCGCTCCTCAGAATGACATTCTCAGAAAAGGCTCCAGGGCGGCGGATCCTGGAACAGGGGCGGCCGAGGTTCCAACCCCAATTTTCATAGGAGTGCACGAAGATCGGAAAGTTGTCTGTTGGGTCTCGGATGGTGCTCTCTTTCTTGAACAATCCGGCGTGACGGGGTAGCGTAGACGAACCGAAAATCGCAGCGAAAGTTCATTCATGAGCGCAGAACCCAACAAAGTCATTTATTCGATGGTCGGCGTCAGTAAGTACCATGACAAGAAGGCCGTTCTCAAAGACATTTATCTTTCCTATTTTTATGGGGCGAAGATCGGCGTCATCGGTCTTAACGGATCGGGCAAATCGTCGCTGCTGCGCATCCTGGCCGGGGTGGACAAGGAATTTAACGGGGAAGCCGTTCTTTCGCCCGGCTACACGGTTGGGTATCTCGAACAAGAGCCCTTGCTCGACGACTCGAGAATCGTGCGGGAGGTCGTGGAGGAAGCCGTTCAGGAGACTGTCGCTTTGCTGAAGGAATTCGAGGAGATCAACGGCAAATTCGCCGAAGAGATGTCCGATGATGAGATGAACGCGCTGCTCGAGCGGCAGGGTGAAGTACAGGAGAAGCTCGACCAGCGCGATGCCTGGGACCTCGACGCGCGCTTGGAAATGGCCATGGAGGCGCTGCGCTGTCCGCCGGGTGAGACGCCGGTGAAAGTTTTGTCGGGCGGCGAACGCCGCCGCGTGGCGTTGTGCCGCTTGCTTTTGCAAAAACCCGATATTTTGCTCCTGGACGAGCCAACGAATCATCTCGACACAGAGTCGGTCGCATGGCTCGAGCACCATCTGAAGAATTATCCGGGAACGATCATTGCAGTGACCCACGATCGATATTTTCTGGACAATGTTGCGGGTTGGATTTTGGAGCTCGACCGGGGCGCGGGCATTCCATGGAAGGGCAATTACAGCTCTTGGCTGGAACAGAAGCAGGAGCGCTTGCGGCGGGAGGAAAAGTCCGAAAGTGAAAGGCAGAAAACGCTGCAGCGCGAATTGGAATGGATCAGCATGTCGCCGAAAGCGCGCCAGGCCAAAGGGAAGGCGCGTATCAGTGCGTACGAAGCCTTGCTCGATCAACAATCACAGAAGCGGCCGGAAGAGTTGCAAATTTACATCCCTCCGGGACCGCGACTCGGCAATGTCGTTATCGAAGCGCAAGGCGTCAGCAAGGCCTACGGAAGCCGGCTCCTGATGGACGACTTGGACTTTTCGCTTCTGCCGGGCGGCATCGTTGGCGTCATTGGTCCCAATGGCGCAGGCAAGACGACGCTGTTCCGCATGATCACCGGAGAGGAGCGACCGGACAGGGGCATCATTCGTGTGGGAGAAACCGTTGCGTTGGGCTACGTCGATCAGAGTCGCGCGCTTCACCCGCAGAAAACGATCTGGGAGGAAATTACCGGCGGCGCGGATTCAGTCAAACTCGGCACTCGCGAGGTGAATTCGCGCGCGTACGTGGCGCGGTTCAACTTTTCGGGCACCGATCAGCAAAAGAAAGTCGGCACGTTATCGGGTGGCGAACGCAATCGCGTTCATCTGGCGAAAATGTTGAAGGAAGGCGCGAACGTCTTGCTGCTCGATGAACCGACAAATGATCTAGACGTGAACACGTTGCGCGCGCTCGAAGAAGCGCTGGAGAATTTCGCTGGTTGCGCAGTCGTGGTCTCACACGACCGCTGGTTCTTGGATCGCATCGCAACCCACATTCTGGCGTTCGAAGGTGACAGCAAAGTCATCTGGTTCGATGGTAATTATTCAGAATACGAAGCCGACCGAAAGAACCGCCTTGGCGCTGCCGCAGAGCGACCACACCGAATCAAATACAGGCAGTTGACGCGTGCGTGAGTTGAGGGTTCAAAAGTTCAAACGTTCAAAGGTTCAAGTGAGGCTAAGCCACTTTTGAACTTTTAACATTTGGCTACGGCTTCTCCTCGATGTTTGTCTTTACTTGAACTCGTAAAGACTTTTGAACCGTTGAACAATGCCCTAGCAGGTTGCTGAAAAAAGATTCGGAATGCTTCGACAGTCTCAGCATGAACGGAAAATCCCTACTCATTTCAAGTTCCTCTCCGTTCGCCCTGAGGTTCTCGAAGGGTGAACGGAGGGTTTTTCAGCAACCTGCTAGCGCGTGAGAAGCCCGTCAACGGAAAGAGCCCCTCCGCCGCCAATCACCAGGGCGGCAGCCATGAGAAATAATGCCAGAGTATACTCGATGCCGCTATGCTCTCCCGGTCGGCGCGCCAGGAAAAAGCCGTGCGCCGCATGGGACTTGAGCATCGCAATCCCGATGAAAAGGGCTATGCCCAAGGAGGCTGGTCGCGTTAAAAATCCGACAAGGAGCGCGAGACTGCCGAAGAATTCAATACACAAGCCAAGCGCTCCGATAGGAACGGGGATGCCCTGGCGATCGCGCCAATTGGCGAGATGAGCTTTCAATCCCCGCCCACCGTGCCAGCCGAAGATCTGCTGCATCGAATGAAGAAAGAATGTGACGGCAAGACCCAACCGCAGCGGGAGATAAGAATATGTTGGTGATGTCTCTAAAAGCCAATCCACCTGCCCCTCCATCATCTCAGGAAATGGATTCGTCATTACCACATTATAGCCGCAAAGCAAAAGACTCATAACCATACGCCGAACTTTCCCGTCGCGCCGATCACATCTCTTGACCATGGTTGTCCCCATACGGTACAAAATGAGCATTTTGCCCCTGTGAAAATGCAACGTTCGACAACATTTGCTCGACTGAAAGGAGACTCAACCGATGAAACAAGATCCCAACCGGGACCCTTCAAAACCGACTTCGAGTACCACGCAGGCAGGGTACGGCGCCGAGGCTGGCGTTATGGCGGGGAGGGCAGAAGAAGTCTCAGCTACCTGGGAACTCGAGGCCGACGTCGTGGTGGTCGGCGCGGGAGCGGCCGGTCTACCGGCGGCCATCAAGGCGGCCGACGGAGGTGCTTCCGTGATCGTGGTCGAGGCGAATTACGACGTGGGTGGACATGCGATTATAAGCGGCGGCAATGTACCTCTGGGCGGCGGTACCAGCGCCCAAAAGAAATACGGGATCGAAGACTCGCCGGATCTCGTTTTTCGCGACCTGACCGACTGGAGCATTGTCCAGCCCAATGGCTGGCCCGATTATCGCTACAACGACCGCGCGATTATGCGCGCCTTCGCGGATCACTGCGCGCCGACATTCGAATTCTTGCTCGCCAATGGCGTCACGTTCAAAGATATTCCTCCAGACAACCGCGGCGGACACAATCTTGGTAACTCTGCGCCACGAGAAAATCATGCCAGCTGGACCAAGGGCGCGGGGCTCGAAAGCCCTAATGCCAGACCTGGCACCAACGTTATCCGGCCGCTCGAGGCGAGCGCACGCGCCAAGGGCGTGCGCTTTTTGCTCAACTATAAACTGACGAGCCTGATCCGAGAGCCAAGCGCGGATTGCCGAGAGGGGCGGGTTATCGGTATGACGGCACGCTACAACCCCAGAGTTATGCCCGGCGAGACAACACCGCTGAAGAGCTTTCGTTCCCAGGGTAACATCGATATGATCCAACCGACCGTGACCATCCGCGCAAAGAAGGCCGTCATCCTCGCAACCGGCGGCACGACCAGCAACGTAAATTTCCGTCGTATGTTCGATCCGCGGCTGACAGACGTTCTGCAAGTCGCGGGCGAGCCCTACACCTATCAGGATGGCAGTGGTGAGCTTGCCGCCATGGCAATCGGCGCTTCGATTTGGGGTTTGGCAAACCAGATACTCGAAAACGGCGACAACATTCGCACTCAGCGCGCGCTCGCCACGAGGTATAATTACATGACCTGGGCGCTCGAATGCCCAATTTTCCCACTCGTTCGGGCTACCGGACTGGGGGTTGAAGACTGGCAGGACTTAATTCTAGTCAATCAGGTTGGCAAGAGGTTTTACGACGAAACCAAGGGCGATTATCCGCACGGCAACGTGTACAACGAAATTCAACCGTACACGCATTACGATTATCGCAATAACGAAAACATCAAGTTCAATCCCACCAAGTATAATTTTTTCAATGCGGCCGTGGCCATGAACGAGTATTCGGAGCCGCCGGATTATTCAGCCGGGCCGGTGTGGGCTATCTTCGACGCGGCAGCGGTGGAACGGGAGAAATGGCAAGTGGTCCCGCCCTATGTCGATCCAGAAGGTTATTTTTTTAGCGCGAGAACGCTTTCCGAGCTTGCCGCTGCGATTAAAAATCCCTATCAGACAAAGCAGCTGGATGGGGCCACGCTACAGGCCACAGTCGAACGCTACAACTCCTTCGTCGAGGCGGGTAAAGACCTGGACTTTGGTAAGCCGGCGCCGAAATACAAAATCGACACGCCGCCGTTTTACGCGGCATGGGCGACACCTCTCGTGCACGATACCCGCTCCGGTCTCAGGATCAATGGCCGGTGCCAGGTGATGGACATGAATGGACAAGTCATCCCAGGGCTGTACTGCGCTGGTGAATCGGCCGGTGGATTCAATCAACACGGCCTCGGCCGATGCACAGCCCAGGGCTTTATCGCCGGCATGAATGCAGCTCGGGAGGAGGATGGTTGAACATTGAACCTGAAACTTTGAAATAGAAATCGAGGTGGCGACGATTCTCTATATCAGGGCGTATGCTCATTCTGGACGAAGGTCCAGGAAAAACGCAAGGCCGAGATGGAAGACGGCAGTCCTCTGCTATCTGGTTGTTGCCCTTGGCGCGTTCTTCCCGGTTAACTGGATTTACCAGGCGATCAGGAAGCCGGGGGAGATTCTGGCGCCGATCAGCGGATCGTTTACAAAAAGCCCCGAGTCAACCTGGCGGGCATACGGGTCACTGTTCGAGAGGCATTCCACAAATATCATTTCCCCTGAGTTTCTCGCGGCGCTCGCACAGGTGGAAAGCAACGGCAATCCACTCGCCCGCACCTACTGGCGCTGGCAGTGGTCGTGGAACCCTGTTGAAATCTATCGCCCTGCATCGAGCGCGCTCGGCATGTTTCAAATTACCGATGCAGCCTTCGCCGAGGCCAAGAAGTACTGCATCAGGGATCATCAAGTGGCCACGGGGGGGGCATGGCACGACTTTCAATCCTGTTGGTTCAATTGGTGGTACACACGAACCCTGCCCAGCCATTCCATTGAAATGACCGCCGCCTATCTCCACCAAACCGTGGTTAATACGCTGGGTGAACGTCGTTTGTCACGAGTTACCCCGGCTCACAAACAAAAGCTCGCCGCTGTAATCCATCTTTGCGGGCCCAAACGCGGAGAGACTTTCGCCAAGAGAGGATTTCGCCTGACGGCAGGCGAGCGTTGCGGCTCTCACAGCTTGCAGCGCTATCTCGCGAATGTTGTCTCGATGAAACAACGCTTCGTTCATTTGAGGGAGCGAAGCGCACCGAACGCCTCGGCAGCGATGAGTTCCTAGTTTTCAGGTTTTCGGTTTCTAGCCCGGATTATACACGCTGGACAAACGTCGAGCGGCAAGCCCTCCAGAGTGAAGGCAACATGCCTGTGGGGTTGAAGCGGCCTGCCAACTGAATCTATGGAGCGAACTCCTGGAGAAATCCGAGCGGCGAGCCAAGCACCGGAGAGCGCATTGAAGCTCTTGGTCTCTCTGCCTTCACTCTTCCGGGCTCACCTCTCGATGCCACACTGTCGCACGTTTTCATCTGAGCACGCCTAATCTAGTTCCTGACACCAATCGGTCCTCGGTCTTCCGTGGATCCTCACTATTCGTAGACGAGTTGTGCCGCGTTGTGGTGGAACATCGTACGGATGTCGTTTTCGCTAAAGCCCTCCTCGAGCAAAAGCTGGACAGTGAGCCGGAGCGCATCAACAGACGGCGGATTGTGGAGCTGGCCGCAGTCGCTTGAGATCAGCACGTTGTCCACTCCCAAGCGCCGAATGCCCGCCGCGAAGTCCTCCACGGACACCCGCCACCAGCGCGGCAGGAGTTCGCCGGCGGTATAGTTCATAAGGGCGCCGGCTGCAACGAGCTTCTCTTGCTGTTCGATTGTCAGTCGGGTGAAGTATGGGTGATCGACGACCACCTTGCGCACTCCGACAGCCCGTGCTGCCGGCACCAGCCGCTCCATCTCCTCATAAGAAATATGACCGCAGTTCAGGATGATGTTGGCCCCGGCCACCATGCCAAGAATGACCTGGACTTCGGGGAGTAGATCGCCACCAGGATCGAGAATTCGAATGCGCGGCAGGGATCGCGTGTACTCCGACCAGCCGCCTTCGACGACCAGCCCTTTGCCGTGTTGACCGATTTCTCCGCCGGTCAGCGTGGAATGGTTCACAGAATCCACAGTCGGCATGTAGACCTGCCGGGCCCCGTATTTGATTGCAGTTTCGACAGCGACCGGGTTGAGACCGCCCATCGGCAGGTTGAGGACGATGCTGCCGAAAATATCGATGCCGTCCACCGCCTGTTGGACCATCAGGGCACGTGCCGCAGTGGCAAAATTATGCGATTTGATGACGAGCGCCCGAAAGCCCGCGTCGCGCGCCGCCCGGGCCAGTTCCATGTGATCGGCAATGCGGCGATAGAGGTCGGGCGCAGAGTGGACATGAATGTCAATGGCTCCTTTGAGCAGCTCAAGGTCGGTGCGCACGATTTGCTCTTAGCAGAGATTCACCGCTGCGACTTATGCGAGGGCATAGCGTCTAATGCGCGCTGAGGCCAGGCGCGGTTCTATCGTTTTCCAGCGGCGATGCATGCAATGGCCTCAATCTCCACCAGGATTTCAGGGGTAGCCAAGCTTCTCACCTCGACCAGCGTGGAGCATGGGAAGTCGCCGCTGAAAAACTGCTGACGCGCGCGCCAGACTTCGGTGTTGCGCTTGATGTCGAGCACGTAAATCGTCATCTTTACCACGTCCGACATGGCTCCGCCGGCCGCTTCAACGAGATGACGAATTTTGCCGAAGATGATTTTCGCTTGCTCGTACTCGTTGTTTCCCTGGATGGTTACTCCGTCCGGAGCCCGGGACACCATGCCAGAGATGAACAGCATGTTATCCACGCGCAGGGCATTGGACCACCGGCCCGGCGGCGGCTCGGCGACATAGGGGCTCACAATGCGTTCAATAGTCATGGACCCGTCCTCGAAGTAGCGGATGTTCAAAGTTCCAGGTTAACGTTCAAGGCTTTGAGCCGAATTATCGACCTTGAACATTGAGCTTTGAACTATGAACAATGAACCTACGGTATCCTCGGGGCAATCGCGCTCGACAGCTGCCACGAATCCAATCACGGTTGAGGCAAACCTTCATTGCCAGCCGTAAAAGCGTTTTGCGTTTTCTCCCAACACCTTTGCCTTGGTTTGTTCCGACATGTCGTTGCGAGCGCGGATGGTGGAGACCACGTGAGGGAAGATTCCATCCCAGTGCGGATAGTCGGAGGCAAACAGAATTGTGTCATCACCCATGCGCTCGATTACGTAAGGCAGCGTTTCCTCTTCGGGCTCCATGGCGAAGAACCAATTACCGCGCTTGATGTACTCGCTGGGCTTGTTTTTACACAGCGGAGCTTCAATTTTGCCCCGCTTCTCCCATTCCTCATCCATGCGTTCCATCCAGTAGGGAACCCAACCGACGCCGCATTCGAGAAATGCGATCCGCAGCTTGGGGAAGCGCTCTGCCACTCCGCCGTAGATCAACCCTACGAACTGGATGAACGTTTCCACCGGCCGGCCGATCGTATGCATGTAGATAAAGCTGTCGAAGCGCCGGTCGCCGGCGGGGCCCTCACGCCGGTTATGAACGCAGAGCGGAACGTTGAGGCGCTGGAGCTCTTCATAAATGGGCCAGAATGTTTGCGAGCCGAGATGTTCCTTCATGCCCTGGGAGGCCACGGCAATTGCGGCCAGCCCCAGCCGTGTGACCGCCCGGTGGGCCTCCTGCACGGCTGCGACGGGATCCTGAAACGGTAGTAATGCTACGCCTTTCAGTCGTGGAGACTGACGGCACACTTCGGCGATGAAATCGTTATAGGCACGTGCATAGGCGACGGCGTACTCGCGCTCTATCACGCTGCCAACGGCAAAGCTGCTCGTGGGAAACAGAACCGAAACATCGATTCCTTCCGTGTCCATGTCTTTCAGTCGCGTTGGGATATCGTTGTCCTCCAATCCTCCGACCAACCCCCCCATTCCTGTATCCATGCCATCGGCCGGCAGGAGCGGGCGATGTCGCTTGCAATGCGGTTCGAGCAAATAGTTTCGAATGTCGCCGTCCCTTTCCACAATATGACCATCGGCGTCGATCGTGTTCATCGTGACCTCCCCAATGTCTAATCGATGCACGGAAGGGAGATTAGTGGGTCAGTGCCCTGCTGTCAACGGTTGAGATCCAGCAGGTCTATAAGCCGGCTCAGCTTTATAGCACGATCGACACGTCACCAGCGTTGGAGCGCGAACCCGCCAGCGCTCCCGCCCGAGAACAGGCTCGGCTGCCGAGCGCACTGCCTCTTTGGTCAAGTCTTCGGACCTCGCGGCTGAGGTAACCGGCCAGCTGTTCCGTGACTCTATCCATTTTGATTGCCGCTCAAGAGAAATCAACCGCCTTTTGCTTGGAGCTGTTTTAGGAGCTCGTCGAAGCTCTGCCTGGCAAGTACACGGTTGAATTGCGAGCGATAGTTGTTGACGATGCTGATATTTTCCGCCACCACGTCGTAGATCCTCCATTTTCCATTGGCCCGCCGCAGCCGGTAATTGACGGAATAGATCTCCTTGCCGATCACGCGTGTCTGAACCTCGGCAAAGTCTCCGTCAATGACCTCTCCCACGTAATCAACCTTTTGTCCGTCATAAAGAATAATCTGATCGGCGTAGGTGCTTTCCAGAAGATTTCGAAATGCGGTCACAAACGCATCGCGCTGGGCGGCGTCAATGCTCCGCCAGTGCGGGCCCAGCGAGCGCATTGCAATTTCTCTAAAATCGAACAGCGGGTACACGATCTGGCGTAATTGCTCGATCGCCTTCTTCCTCTGTTCCTCATCATCGAGCTCCGTCCCCTTCAAAACATCGATGCCCCGATTGATGGCCGACCGTATGGCCTCAGTGGGCTCGCCGGCTGTCAATGAGGCAGCGCCTGAAAACAAAATCGTTACCGCAAAAAACAAACTCAACGTCGATCTTTGGACAATAAACATGGGAAAACCTCGAATCTTGCGCGCGTGTCACGCTATTCTAACAATATGCATGCGAATGAAAAGTTGGGAAGGCGATTATTTCTTGACCAATCGGTTTTAATCAACCAGGGGAGCTGACGATGCATCCGCGTCTTTGGCTTCGGCCAGCTGCCGCGGAGTGGCGCCGGAGCTACGCGCAATGCCTGCCAACATTCGCCGCGATACCACTGAGCGGGGCTTGCTAACAGTGATATCCAGGTTGGAAGCATATTTGTCTCGGTGCTTGATTAAGAGCCACTGGCGCTCGCGCGTTCTCACCAGCACCCAGGATCCGCGAAGCTTTTTGCCTTTTAGCGTGAACTTGAAATCTCCCCTTGCCAAGGCATGATCAATGTCTTTCACCTCGGGCTGCCAGGTGCCTCGATCCCAGATCATCACGGTTCCGGCCCCGTATTCTCCTTCGGGAATAACGCCTTCGAATTGATTGTACTCGATGGGGTGGTCTTCTGTTTGCATCGCCAATCGTTTCACCCGCGGATCGAGCGATGGCCCCT
This sequence comes from uncultured Syntrophobacteraceae bacterium, assembly GCA_964410485.1. Lineage (GTDB taxonomy): Bacteria > Desulfobacterota > Binatia > UBA9968 > UBA9968 > CAYPHJ01. The sequence continues at coordinate 26,388 of CAYPHJ010000036.1, read as the reverse complement.
TCGGAACCGCCCAGGAGAGCATCACTCCGCCGTGCTCGAGACGAAAATCGTAGTGCAGCCGGCGCGCGCGGTGCTTTTGTACAACGAACTCAAGCGCGTCTCTCTTCAGGCGCCGGATGCTGCCAGCCGGTTCGGGGGTTACGCCGAAGCGGCGCTTGCGGTTGTATTCGGCGAGTTTGCCGAAACCACCGGCATCAGGTTGAGTGCGTGATTTGCTCATTTGCCGTGCCGTTGAGTTTGAACGTGCCTACCACAGGAGCGTGATCGCTGGTACCGATGTCCCGGGACACGATACACTCAGCCGCCTTAGACGCCACCGGCTCGCTGGCCAGTATATAATCGAGCCGCCAGCCGATATTGCGCTCGCGCAGCCTGCGCCACGGCGCCCACCAGGTAAAAAGGTTGTCGTTGTCGGGATCGAGCGCGCGCCCGACGTCCACCAGACCCTGTGCGAGAATGCGTTCGAATATCTCCCTCTCTTCGGGGCGCTGTCCAACGAGCGCAGGGTTGCGCTCCTTCGGATGCACGTCGCGCTCTGTGCGCGCGATGTTTATATCGCCGCACATGACCAGCGGAGCACCGCTCGCATGAACTTCAGAAACATAGCGCTCCAGCTCCTGCAGGAAGTTCATTTTGGCGGGAAAATCCTTCCCGCCGTTGGGAACATAGACTGAAGCAAAAACCAGATCTCCGAGCTGAGCGCCTACAATGCGGGTTTCATAATCAAACGACGGGTGGAAAAAACGCGGCTCTTGCGAGAAGGCATCCCGCCGTATGTGGAGTCCGACTCCCGAATAAGCGCGCTCTCCGTGCCAGTAACAGCGATAACCCTGAAGCTCGCATAGCGAAGCGGGAACCTGAGCCACAGTCGACTTCAACTCCTGCAGGCAGATGACGTCCGGTCGCTCGCGTTCGATCCATTCGAGCAGTTGTGCCGCGCGCGCCCGAATGCCGTTGACATTCCAGGTCGCGATCTTCACGGTTCGCATCATTCGCGCTTGAACTGGGTAGGCTTCTCCGGGCAGTGGAACGGAATCTGCTTTCATGCACGGGAGTATAGAGACAGCGACCGATAACTTCAAATCGTCGCGGTAACGTGACCGGCTGTTACTCGAACACATTCCCCCTTCTAAAAATTCTAAAAAAGGGGGGATCACCGGGGCGTTTTTGAATTTGGAATTATTTTGGACAAGGGTCGGATTGGCTAGTTTTTCAGTCCAAGGGCTTGTCGTCCGTACTCTCTCACGAGCTGTTCGCGCTCTTCAGATGGGGGAAGGCTTTTTAACTGTTCTTCAATGCGGGCGCGCTCCTCGGGCCGGAGTTCGCTCCAGAGCTCAAGTTGCTTCTTGAGATTCTCCTTTTCTTCAGCAGTGAGCGGCTGGGCGGCGCGCTCATCAGCCGCAGGCGGGAGATCGGCACCGGCCGAGGCAGGTTCCTGCGGCTTTACCTCCAGCACAACGGCACGGTTGGGGCGACCCATCTCGTCGTACATCAGGGCGAAACTCTTGAACCCCATTGAAGAGAGCAGAGAACGAAGAGCGGGTTCAAGCGAAAGCCGACTTAGCCTTAGGTTGAGCGGTTTGCTTTCCAGAGTGGAGGGGACGACAATTTCTAAACCAGTACGAGCGCGGATATGGTAAAGCGCGACCTGTAAAGGAGTGTGATCGAACGCAACGGAGATCTCGCCGTCTTTATACTCGACCCACTCCGCGTATTCGGGTTCATCGGCCGATTGCGGAAAAGCCGGCGGAACAACAAAGAACATCGCGGCAATGACTGGCAGTACGACGATTGTAGAGACCTTCACGGCGTTTCCCTAAAGCAAATCTTGTACCTTGCGTAATCTGCGAACCTGCCGGTCACTTGGCCCCAAGTTCTTTAATAAACCGTACAATTATTACATTTACTTCCACATCTACCTGCAGCCTGGGCGCGGAAAATTGAAGTCTGTTCCAGTACCTACAGTAAAGGCCACTACCACCCACAGGCTAGCCAGATTAGCACATTTTTGAACAGCAAAAGTTGCAAAGTCAAACCTTACGGCCTGAGTCGAGGAAGGCTGACGGGGTCGCTGAGTTCAATGTACGGTGCAGTTCTCGCCTGGGCCAATATCACAACTTTCAGCTGCATGCCCGTTCACGTCTTGTAGCGATCGCCGGTAATCAAGCGGGCTGGGCGATTGCGCGTAAGATAGTACCAGCCCCATTGAATCAGGACTAGGACTTTGTTTTCGAATTCCACCAGCTTGATTAAATGCACAAACAACCAGACGAGCCAAGCGCTAAAGCCGGTCAGCTGAAACCTGCCGAGCTCGGCGACCGCTTTGCCCCGGCCGATGATGACCATGTTACCGCTATGTTTATAGCGGAAAGGCGGAGTAGGTTTGCCTTCGAGTCGGGACCTCAGTATTCGGGCTACGTATTGGCCTTGCTGCATCGCTACCGGTGCCACGCCGGGCAACGGCCGTCCGTCCTGATGCGGATAGTTGGCCAGGTCACCAATAACAAATATTTCCGGGTGATCGGGCAATGTAAGATCAGGCTCTACAACCACCCGCCCACTGCGATCCACTTGGGCGCCCGTGCGGGTTGCCAGTACCTGGCCTAAAAACGAGGCGCGGACACCGGCAGCCCACAATACGGTGCGGCAGGGGATGCGTTCAATCAGTTCGCCTCGTTTGGTTGTTACTGACGTTTCATCTATTGCCGTGACGGTGGTGTTTGTTTGAATTGTGACGCCTTGTTGCGAGAGGAAACGCTCCCCTATTTGCGATAGCTCGGGAGGGTATGGTGTCAGAATTCGATCCATCGCTTCGAGTAAAATGATCCGGGCACTCGCCGGATCGATCTTGCGGAAATCGTTCCTGAGAGTATCCTTGGCGATTTCAGCCAGTGCTCCCGCCAATTCCACACCTGTGGGTCCTCCCCCGACAATGACAAACGTCAGCAGTTCACGCGCCTTCTGAGTATCGGGTTCACGCTCGGCCGCTTCAAAAGCAACGAAGATGCGCCGGCGCATTTCTCTGGCATCTTCAATGGTTTTCAATCCGGGGGCGCAGCTTTCCCACTCGTCATGGCCAAAATAATGATGACGCGAGCCGGTCGCGACGATCAAGCTATCGTAAGCGACTTTACCCGTATTTAAAATAAGCTCCCGCCGGTGAGCATCGATGTCCCGGGCCTCGGCAAGCAGGACGCTGGCATTTTTTTGCCGCTTGAGGACGGAGCGGAGCGTCGAAGCAATATTGGCCGGAGAAAGCCAGCCCGTCGCCACTTGATAGAGAAGTGGCTGAAACAAGTGGAAATTGCGGCGGTCGATCAAAGTCACATCGAAAGCGGGATGGTTCAGCGATTGCGTGGCATAAAGCCCACCAAACCCGCCGCCTACGATGACAACACGATGCCTGTCATTCATCTAGAGTTCATGTTTATGCAAACCAGGGCTCATCGCAACCCCGTTCGCGGCGGAAGCGTCTCAGGAAAGTGTCAGTGAGCGATAATAACCGGCATTGAGCACGCATTGAACGGCCAGCGCCGCCAGCACGATGCCGAGTACCCGCGTGACAATGCACACCTTCCATGTGGGACTTGATATTAGATCCACACATGGGAAACAATTGAGAGGGTTTTGTGAAACATTAGCTTCTGGATCGATTCAGAGCGGTATAGTAGAACCTGTGCCAATGGATCTTGCGCAAAGCCTATTGGTATGGTTTCTCAACGTTTGGTCTACGGAAGGGGACAGAACGATGTTGTTCCGGGATCGCCGTCAGGCAGGGAGATATCTGGCTACTAAACTTTCCGCGTACGCAGCGCGACCGGCTGTCATCGTATTGGCGCTGCCTCGTGGCGGAGTTCCTGTCGCCTTTGAGGTGGCCAAGGCGCTACACGCTCCTTTAGATGTTTTCGTCGTGCGCAAGTTGGGGGTGCCCGGGCAAGAGGAGCTTGCGATGGGCGCCACGGCGACGGGAAACGTTCGTGTAGTGAATCATGAATTGATCCGAATCCTGGGTATCAGCGAGGAAGCAGTTCAAGCTGTGGCGGCTGCTGAAGAAAAAGAGGTGGCGCGACGCGAGCGATTGTACCGTGGCGACCGTCCAGCCGTCGATGTCACACAAAAAGAAGTGATCCTCATTGATGACGGGTTGGCAACCGGCTCGACAATGCGTGCTGCTGTTCAAGCATTGAGGCGCCAAGATCCCGCGCGTATCATTGCGGCCGTGCCTGTCGCGGCGGCCTCGACCTATGGTGAGTTAGCAGCGGAAGTGGACGAAATGGTCTGTGCAGCCACGCCCGAACCTTTTACCGCGGTTGGCCAATGGTACGAAGAATTTTCTCAAACGACCGACGAAGAAGTCCAGGAGCTTCTCAGTCTTGCAGCCCTACTCAATGCCCAGTCGGCTGCTGGTGGAGTATGAGACGTTTTTCAAGCTTCAAGGTAATGGACTGCGCACTTCAAAACGCTGCTGATGACAACTTATAGAAATTCGCTTCTTTAAACCGCTCGTTTTCGGAGTGGGACCGTTGGCCCTTGCGTTACGTTTAACAACTACATAACCTTACTGCCGTTCAAGTTCTGTGCCGACCAACGGCAATTGGCTAGGGGAGCGCAATCGGCGCCGAGGACTGCTTTGAAGTCTGAAATCTGCGATTTGAGAGTCCTCGCGAAGCGAGGATTGGCCGTCCACGACTCAACG
>CAYPHJ010000036.1:20334-21592 GCA_964410485.1 uncultured Syntrophobacteraceae bacterium | reverse complement strand
AATCTGCGATTTGAGAGTCCTCGCGAAGCGAGGATTGGCCGTCCACGACTCAACGTTCGATTACGGTCTGCCGCGCTTTTACCTCTGCCATGCATGCGGGATAGGATTGAAGGAAGGAGGCCTTCCGTGCGACCGTTTAGCTCTATTGTTTACGCGCCAAAGTGTGCAGGTTGCAACAAAGTTAAGCAGCACAGCAACAACTGGTGGCAGGCCGAGTTGGATTCCGCCGTGGGTAAACTCATCCTGGGACCGCTCCACGAGGAGCCCTATGCGGACGGAAAGAAATGGTATCTCTGCGGCCAGGAGTGTGTCGGCAAGATTGTCAACGATTACATGGACAGCATTTTGAAAGCAGAGAATGTGCGGGCATGAGCTTCAGCTCGGCAGACGGCCGCCCGGAGCTACCGATCTAACCGCGCCAAAGCCTTTGCCGCCGTCTTCAAGAGAAATTTGAAAACCAATTTCAATACTTTTAAGCTTAGCGTCCATAGCCATCACCTCACGGTTGATTTTTTTGGCGCTGGCCCCGCTTCGGTGCTCCTGGTCGTGTGGCTGGCCTGCTGTGAGTTTTCTCATGCGGCCATCGGCGAGTAGAGTTTCTTTTCCGATTCAAGCTCTTGGCCAATCTCCTCGAGATCCTCCGCGCTTAACAGTTCGCGCGCCCGCGAGAACATGTCTTTTTCCTCTTGGGTTGCGTGGTGCTCCACTTGCTCCTTGAGCTCCAGCATTTTGGAGCGCAGATCTTGGCCGTCCCGGTTTAGACGCTCGATTGCGTCGAGGAGCGTCTCAATCCCATGGTGCGCGTCGAGTGCTTCATCGACCAGTTCGCTAATATCCTCGCTGTCGGTGTCGTCCAAGGCGGGGTAAAAAATACTGCTTTCGATATGAGCATGAGCCTGTAACTCGGTTTTAATGAGCTCCGCCAACCGTCTGTGCTCCGTCTCATCGTTCACCGACTCAAAGTGCTTGAAAAGCTGCCGTACCTTGTCGTGATCGTTCCTTAGCAGTTCAAGCGCGTTCACAGCGGACCTCCTTGTAAGGCAAAAGAACTCAATATACATCCAAATGCAACATTTGTACCAGAACTAGCGCCAAACAGCCCAATCATAGTAAATTCGGCCGCGCTTGTGTAGTCTCAAGAGTGGTCCGGCTGTCCCATAGAATAGACACTTGCGCAGGCGGCTTGTACCGCTAGCAGGACACGCGACCGCGTCGCGGATCCCGAGAATAGCGAAACGTTCAGATCATTTGGCACAAG
>CAYPHJ010000036.1:0-20234 GCA_964410485.1 uncultured Syntrophobacteraceae bacterium | reverse complement strand
GCGACCGCGTCGCGGATCCCGAGAATAGCGAAACGTTCAGATCATTTGGCACAAGCGCCCATGGCGCCGGGTTTTACCGCCCACGCGCAACGCCAGATTCGAGACGGTTGTCCAATAGCGCAACGTAGTGTAGAGAACCAACTAAACGGCCATCGAGCGCCGATAGCTTAATGAAGCTTACCGATCTATCCATTGACCGAATCCGTGAGAAAATCTTTGACGCAGACCGGCCCGTTAGCGCTCACGCTCTGAGGCAATTGGAGCGCGACCCGCGTCAGGGTGTCCGAAAAATTTGCGAGCTGGCCAGAAAGCGTTTCGAGAGGGAACGTGCGGAGCGGTTGCGTCTGCAGAACATGTTGAACGTCGAGCGGGTTCTCTGGAGATCCGGAATTCGGATTATCGCGGGCGTCGATGAAGCGGGTGTGGGACCGCTCGCCGGACCGGTCGTCGCGGCAGCAGTCGTGTTTCCACCGGGTACGGAGTTGGCCGGGGTCGATGATTCCAAACGGCTCGACCCTGAGCAGCGGGCGCGAATGGAAACTTTGATCCGCGACAGAGCGACTGCCACCGCCATAGGGCTGGCGGATGTCGGTGAAATCGACAGGTTGAACATCTATCACGCCTCGCTGCTCGCCATGCGCCGTGCGGTCGCGGCTCTGCCCCTGACACCCGAGCATCTGCTCGTAGACGCGAGGGTGATTCCGTCACTGGCAGTACCGCAAAACTCCTTCTACAAGGGGGATGGTATCAATTTTTCAATCGCCGCCGCCTCGATCATCGCGAAGACTTATCGTGACCGAGTCATGGAGGAGCTGGATCAGCGGTACCCGGGTTATGGCTTCGGTCAACACAAAGGCTACAGTACTCCCGAGCACCAGAATGCAATTCGGACGCTGGGGCCTTGCCCGGTGCACCGCATGTCTTTTGCTTTTATCCGCGAGCTGTGCGGAGAATTCGGTGAGCTCTTTTATGCTTTCAAAGAGAAACTCGAGAGACTGACGGCGCCTGATGAGTTAAGGGAGTTTGAGAAAACATTGTTAGAGCGCTGGGGCGAGCTGGGAGAAAGAGAACAGCGAAAACTCAAACTCATGATGTCTCGCCGATGGAAGACTCTGTAAATTGGAAGATGGAGTATTGGAGTGCGGGAGTGATGGAGTACTGGGATGATGTATCGCAACCGCTCCACTACTCCATCACTCCAGTGCCTCGTAATTCAGTGTGCTGATGATTTTGTAAGGCCAAAAGAGCCACAGGAAAACGCTTGAGCAACGCCGCGATCTGCACTTCATCTTGAAAGATTTCTTCCGTAAAGTAATTGAGCCACTGGCCCGGCGGCAACGCCAGCGACGTGTCGTCCCACCGCCCGCCGAGCTTCATGAGAAAGCGGGGTACCACCGTGATGGCCCGTTCTCCCCGCGCGAAAGCAACCACGTGGTCGGCCTTGGCGCCACGCGCGTAGATGGCGCGGTAACTGTTATCCGGGGCGCACATCCCGCTTGCGCGCAACCGCAGAGCCTGTCGGATCACCCAGAGTTTGGGTATTCCTTCTTCTGCCCCCTCCCATACAAGATCTGCTGCCATGGTATCCAGAGCCGACACTAACCGACGGCGCAGGTCATAATCGACTGGACGGCGATTATCGGGGTCCACCAGACTCAAGTTCCACAGTTCTGTTCCCTGGTAGAAATCGGGGATGCCGGGAGCGGTGAGCTTTAGGAGAGTCTGTGACAGCGAGTTGATCCGTCCAGGCTGAATCAGCGGTTCGACAAACTGTTGCAAATCGGCCGTGAACTGAAGGTCACGCATCGACGCTTCCACAAAGGCCGCCAAAGACCGATCATAGAGCGGATTGGGATTTGTCCAGGAGGTGTGGGTCTTGGCCTCGCGGGATGCTTTTTCCATGTAAGCGATTACCCGGTGAGCATCGATAGGCCAAGCACCGACAAGCGTCTGGTACATCAAATATTCCATATTGCGGTCCGGCAAGCCGTTGCTGCGGTAGCGCTCGTTGTGTTTTGCCCACTTCGACACGGCTTCGCTCCACAGTTTCGGAATTTCAGACAGGAGGTTGATTCGCGCGCGCACATCCTCGCTCCGTTTAGTGTCATGAGTCGAGGTTGCCAGCATCGATCGGGGCCAGAGCGTTTGCGCCTTCTGACAGGTGTGGTGAAATTGTTTCAAAGACAGGCCAAACCTTCCCGGATCGCCACCCACCTCATTTAGTGAAACCAGCCGATTGAAACAGTAAAACGCAGTGTCCTCCACTCCCTTTGCCATCACCGGTCCCGTAACCTGCTGGAAGCGCATTACCAGCTCGTTTTCGAGATCGCCGCTTACCCGAAGCAGAAGAATATCGCGGAAGAAATCGAACAGATCCCCATCGAGATCGGAGCGATTGGCTCTTGCGGCGGCCACGCTGTTTGTGATCGTACGTAGATCGCTGTCGCTGATCTGGCCGGATTGGGCTCTGGTGTAAGTGCGGTACACCGGTAACCATGCTACGACTTCTCGCAGTACCTCATGGAGCTCATGGCGCGTATAGTCACGGTGGCGGCGATTTCGCTCACAGATATCGACGAACAGCGCCGTGAGCCGGTTGAGGTCGCTACCCAGCACTTCGCGCATGATCAGATGTTTTTTCTCTCGGATCAGAGTCGGGAAATCGATCGTTTCGCCGGTAAATTCAGCGTAGATTTGGCTTAACGGCTGCTCACCGGCAGGATCCACGAGGAGATTGTTCACCCGGAACATGAAATCATAGCCGGTGGTTCCGGCAATACGCCAGGTGCGGGGAAGCTCCTCCTCGGGTTCGAGAATTTTCTCGGCGACAATCCAGGCTCGTGGGCATGCCGAATGCAAACGATCAAAATAGTGCTCCGGGTCGCGCAGTCCATCCGGATGGTCAACCCGTACACCATCGAGAATTCCTTCGTCGAGCCATTGGAGAATGAGCGCGTGCGTATCCGCGAATACGCGCTCATCCTCGGCGCGCAATCCCACCAATGTATTGATATCAAAGAAGCGCCGGTAGCCGAGCTCGCGGCCGGCGGTGCGCCAGAAGGCCAAGCGATAGTTTTGTCTCTCGATCAATGCGTCCAACTGATCGGGATCGCCGTTCATTTCTTCAATCACTCGATCGACGGCGGAAGCTACCGCCGGCCGTTCTCTACAGAGGCGCGCGAGTTGCCCATGGAGGACTTCCTTGTCGCGGTGGCGCCGCTGGACCGCGATGCGGTCGATCGCGGTCGAAGGCGGCAGCCGCTCCAGAGCATCAGCGATGAAACTCAAATCATCGGAGCCGCACTGCTGCGCGGCTTTGGCGAGCAGCGTGTCGAGCGAACGCGGCGACACTGGAAAAACGTGATCATGGTAGCGAATGATGAATCGCCCCCCTTCACGTTTCAGCTCCAGCTCGCGTTTTTCCAGTACCCGGCCATAGTGATCACCCAATACGGGCATAAGAACGGTGTTGCGCAGCTTGGCTTCAGGATGATCCCATTCCACATCGAAATAGCTGGCATAGCGGCTCGATGGGCCATTCTCCAACACGTCCCACCACCAAGGATTTCCACGCCCCACTATGGCCATATGGTTGGGAACAATGTCGAGCACCTGTCCTAGACCGTGTCGCTCAAGAGCGCGGCAAAATTGTTCGTGCGCGTCACTACCCCCAAGCTCGATGTTGACCTGGTGGTGATTGATTACATCGTAGCCGTGCGCACTTCCGGGCACGGCCTGCAAGTAGGGAGAGCAGTAAACATGGCTGACACCAAGGCTAGCGAGATAGTCCGCGTGCGCAGCGGCGGCGTAAAAATCAAATCCTGAATGAAGCTGAATCCGGTAGGTAGCGATGATTTCGGTAGCCACGGCAGATTCCGTTTACCTTAAGGCCTCTTAGGACTCACCGTTTTACATAGCCTCGCGCGGCTGTTCCCGATCAAGCTTGTCATCTGGCAACCAAGGGAAATTTTTAAACCAGCAGCAGCTTCGACGCAATACGCGACCCGGCGTGCCGCAGACGAGCTAAGTCTCAGAAAAACCACGCAAGCAACTTGTTTCATAACTGAGATATCTTGCTTCGCTGGATTCGTCGCCCAGAGTTCGGCTTCCAACAGGCAGAAGTCGATTTGCCATATAATGTGCCATATAAAAAGGCGCCCACTACTTTCTATTCCTTAGCTGCCAGACTGAAGAAATCCTCGTTGCCGTACGTCCAAGGTAAGTCGTGCGAGGGTTTGTGGACATTGCCTTGGCCTTAGAGTATAGATTTTGTGTCCGCCGTCTCTTGCCGCTCGGACCTGAGACTGCCTAAATCCACTTATCAGGAGAACAAAGATGAACGGTCATCGTTTTGCATTTCGTGCCTTATTTGCATTGTATCTTGCGCTGTTTCTTGCCGTTGGTTTCGCGCCGGCTCGCTCTGCGGAGGATAAGTTCCAGCCACAGGTTGGGCAAGATGGCAAAGATGTTGTCTGGGTGCCGACACCTGAGGAAACAATGGAAAAAATGCTCGACTTGGCGAAGATCACACCAAAGGAGTTTTTGATTGATTTGGGCTCCGGCGACGGCCGAACAGTGATCGCCGCCGCCAAACGCGGCGCGCGCGCCCATGGTATCGAGTACAACCCCGAGATGGTTGAGCTGTCGAAGCGCAATGCGGCGAGAGAAGGTTTGAGTGATAGGGCCACCTTCGCGCAAGGAGACCTGTTCGAGAGCGATCTTTCCAAGGCCGATGTGATCTCGCTCTTCTTGTTGTCAAGTATCAATCTCAAGCTGCGCCCAAAACTCCTCGAGCTCAGACCGGGGACGCGCATTGTCTCCAACACATTCGACATGGGCGAGTGGGAAGCCGACATGACGGCTACCGCTCCCGGATGCGACAGCTGGTGCACGGCGCTTTTGTGGATCGTTCCCGCGAGAGTCGAGGGTACATGGCGGCTGCCGCAAGGGGAATTGGTTCTAAAACAGAACTTCCAACTGATTTCAGGCACCCTCAAGAGCGGTAATACAACGCTTCCGGTTAGAGGCAGGCTACAGGGAGATCGCATCAACTTTACAGCCGGCAAAAATCAATACGCCGGCCGCGTCTCCGGTAATACCATGGAAGGAGGCATCAAGGCGGGCGGCAGCTGGAAAGCTAAGCGGGCAAGCTAATAACAAGTCTCCCGACGCCAGGGCTGCTTCAGGCGCTTTCGGCCATGCCATCGCTCCAAGATCACCGGATGGGTTCCTCCTTGATGCGCGGAGGATCGACTTGGGATCGCCCGAGTGGGGTGAGATCGGCCCGTCTGATGAACCCGTTGGGTCTGTCGGATCGCGAAATGATGAAGGCCTCCGTCGCCGTGAATCCGACGACATTGACTCGAGTACCCCGGTCGATGGGAATCCTTTTACCCTCCTGAGTAACGAGAGTTGTATTGGCGATCGCTTCGTAACGCTCGATCCTGGGGAGAAATTTTACCTCGTCAATGGTTGCGGCCAAGAGCTGAGAGACCGCCAGCCAAGGAACAACGAGAAAAAAGATTACAGCCAGTTTCAATGTAGGTACCTCCTGCTTTCAGCTTCCGAGCGCAACATCACAGAACAAAGCGCGAATGGCCCGTGCTTATTATTGTTATGAACAATTTGTCTGTGCGCCATGCTCTTTGCCAATCGCTTTTCAGCGCCACTCGTGCTTTGGATATCTACGCTGCAACTCCTGTTTGAGTTTTGGATATGTTTCACGCCAGAAGACCGATAGGTTGTCGGTGATCTGCACCGGACGGTTGCTTGGCGCGAGCACCTGAATGCGCACGGCGACGCGGTGGGTGGCAATCCGCAGCGCTTCCTTGATGCCGTACAGATCCTGGATACGCGCCGCTAGCGTGGGCGCTCCATCAGGGCTGTAGACAACCTTCACCTTGCGGCCGCACGGTAACTGAATCCGTTCGGGCGCATGCTCCTCCACCCACTTCTGTTGCTGCCGGGAAAGCCACGATTTTACGATGGGTAAAACAGGCCTGTCTTTGATTTCGTTGTAGCTGCGGGCGCCCTGACAGATCAACTCGATGATGGCGCTGCGCTCCTCTTTGCCGATGGCGGGTAGGTCGAGCTCCGGTAACCATTGGCGCAAGCGATTGACGCGCAGAATCCATTGTTCGACCCCTTCATCCCATTTTTCCAGCACGCAACGGCCGGCGGCAACTTCGCGCGCCAGAATCGCGGCCGCTTCCTCAGCTGGCGGCCGGTCGCCGGAGAGCGTCTCCTCCAGAATCAGATCACGAAAGCGTTTTTCAACCTTGACGACAACGCTTCGCAAGGCCGGGTCATAGACGACCGCGCGGACTATTTTGAAATCCTGGGGAAAGATGTCGCGCAACCAATCTTCTTTGATCGCCGTGGCCAAATTGAGCATGACGTTCAAGGCACGGTCCCGGCCGCCTCCGCTTTCCACCTCGCGCACCTCCGAGGCAACGAACAGAGGCGCTCTTACAATGCTCTCCCGGGTCAAGACACCGCGCCGGCCATGGATGAGCTGGCACCGTAGCCCGGAAGCCTCGAGGCGCTTTGCCACCTGGTCGGAAAAACCTAGCAGCACGCAGCGTTGCACGGCGTCGGGCGCGATCGGCTTGTCGCTCGTCTCCAACCCCTCGGCTGCAGCAATTCTCAAGAACTGTTCAAATAGCGCGGCCACCTGACGAGCGGCCTGCGCTTGGATGCCCATGCGGCGGCAACGATCAATATCATAGCCATGGCGCTCGGCGTAGCGCCAGGCGCGCGCCAGCACAAAGAAATCCGACTCAGAATCAATACCAAACCACTCCCTCCGCGCCTCTTCAACAGCCTTTCCGGGCCGACCCAGAAACAGGTCTCGCCCTTGCGTCAACGCGGCAATCAGCGCGACTGGCCGCGCACAACCATAATCGCGCGCGGCCAGCAGCATCCGCGCGTAGCGTGGATGCACGGGAAACGCGAGCATGCGGCGTCCCACCTCCGTGATTGCGCCGCTCGTGCCGTCGATTGCGCCCAAATCTCTGAGCAGCGTCTCGGCTCGATCCAAGGAACGCTCATCCGGAGCTTCGAGCCAGCGAAATGTCTTCACATCGCTCACGCCATTTGCTTTCAGCGTGAGAATCACCTCCGCCAGGTCGAGACGCTTTACTTCCGGAAGTTCCTGGGCAGGGCGACCGTTCTGTTCGTGCGGGGTCCATAGACGCAAGCAATGCCCGGGCGCCGTACGTCCTGCGCGACCCGTACGTTGGTCGGCTGCCGCGCGACTAATTTTTTCCACGAGCAAAGTATTGATGCCGCGATAGGGGTCGAATCGCGGAATCCGCGCCAGCCCACTGTCAATCACCAGGCGAACACCATCGATGGTGAGCGAGGTTTCCGCGACATTGGTGGCCACGACAATCTTGCGGCGGTCGTATCGTGCGAGCGCCGCGTCCTGTTCGCGAGACGGCAATTCGCCGTGCAATGGAAGCACGATGAAGCCCGGGCCGAGGCCACGCACCCCCTGTACCGTGCGCGCGATCTCGTACGCTCCGGGCATAAAGACAAGGACGTCTCCCGCCGGATGCTCGCGCAGCAAGCGCGGGAGCTCGCTGACCATGGCTTCCCAGACCGGCTGATTGCCCGCGGGCCTGGAGAGATATTCAATGGTCACGGGGTAAGTTCGGCCCTCGGATGATAACAGCACGCAAGGCTCGAGATAATTCCGGACCGTGGCAACATCCAAAGTGGCCGACATGACGATGATAATCAAATCGGGCCGCGACGATTGCTGGATCTCGAGAGCACGCGCCAGCGTGAGGTCCCCGTACAGATGCCGTTCGTGAAATTCGTCAAAGATGATGGCGGCTATGCCGGTCAAATTAGGGTTGGCCGTCATGCGGCGCAAGAGGACCCCTTCGGTGAGATAGCAGATGCGAGTGGCGGGAGAGGTTATGTTGTCGAGTCGCATTTGATACCCTACTTCGGCACCGAGCTTTACGTTTCGAGAACGGGCGACCCATACGGCGAGCATTCGCGTCGGCAACCGCCGTGGCTGCATGACCATCACCTGACCCTTGTCCAGTAACCCGCCATCAAGGAGCATCTGCGGCACCTGAGTTGATTTACCCGAGCCTGTGGGCGCAGTGAGAACGAGGCGCTTTTTCCCGGTCACAGCCTCGAGTAGTGCCTTCTCGATTGCACAAATGGGTAGATCCAGGTTTCCCATAGATAATTAAGTCGAGTATGCCATGCTTCCTGGCCTGCGTGAACTTTGATTAGATTCATTCTCCAAGGCTCAGGTCCTCAATGTTTGATCTGTACCTTACATTTGAACTTCTTAGAACCGTTGAACTTTTGAGCAAAAGGCCATCGAGGCCAAGCTTCTCCAGAGCTGCTATGCTATGGTTTACCTATGGCCTTCAACGTAGTTTCAGCGGAAAAAGAAAGAAGTCTTCTGGAACGGATGCGGTCCCTGGGCGTTCGGGAGGAAGATATCGAGGAGCAGTTCGTACGCTCTTCGGGAGCTGGCGGCCAGAAGGTGAACAAGGCCTCCACCTGTGTGGTGCTTCATCACGGACCCACGGGCGTTCGGGTGAAGTGCCAAAGGGAGCGCTCGCAGGCTCTTAATCGTTTTTTGGCCAGGAGAATCTTGTTGGATAAAATCGAGGCTCGTCTTAAAGGTTCCTTAGCCGAAAAAGAACAAGAGATCGCCAGGATCCGCCGCCAGAAAAGAAAGCGGTCCCGGCGCGCCAAACTTAAACTGCTCGCTGAAAAGCGCCACAGGACGGAGAAGAAGTCCTCGAGAAGCCGCGTGCGTCCGGAACATTACAGCGACTGAATCGCAGAGTAAGACTGGAGGCGCCACGCGCAGCGGTCTGGAACTGGACAACTGGCCACGAACTAAGGTAAGGGGCTTAATACGGGTTTGTATTAAGATTAAAATAGCTCTAGTTATTGAAGAGGACCGAACGGGCGAGGGAGCGGGCTCAACCCGCAAAAGCAACGCATGAAAAAGGCAACACTTTACAGCTCCAGCCGGTCACCCGCGACAAAACTGCCGACCCCTACGACTGCTTCCAATGGACTCCGAGGTCATGACCGGCTTCAGGAAAGGCCGCCGATTCGAACAGCGAGTGAGGCAATCGGTTCACGATGGCACAATCCCGCTATGCGCCGCTGCGGGCTTCTTCTCCTAGGCGCGGGTGCGCTACTGGCGCTTATTTTCCTGCTTGGGCGTGGCGCAATGATGCCTGCAGAGCGCCAGATCACACAAGATGACATCCGTGCTGCAGTGCTTCACACTCTGGAGAAGCACACATTGCCATCGGCCGCAGCCAAGGCCTACGAGATCATTGGGCCATCCGTTGTTCGCGTGCGCGGCTTGGGCCCGGACGCAGAGCGGGGCGGGGAAGTCGAGCAGAGCGTTGGCACGGGGGTGGTAATTGTCGACACGGGTGTTATCCTCACCAATCTCCATGTTGTGCTCGGCGCCAAGCGGATCCAGGTAGTGTTTGCCGACGGCCTGGAGGCCGAAGCCACTATCACCGGCGTGCGGCCGGAGCATGACTTGGCGGTACTTCAGGCAAAGACAATTCCGGACGATCTTTTCCCGGCGACCATGCGCTCCACTGTCGATCTCGCGTACGGCGATCAGGTTTTTGCCGTTGGGTTTCCTTTTGGCATCGGTCCTTCGGTGACAGCGGGTGTAGTTTCCGGCTTGCGCCGTGAATTTCACTCGCCGGAAGGGAAGCGCCTGCTGACGAACCTTATCCAGTTCGACGCGGCGGCCAATCCCGGAAACTCCGGTGGACCGTTGGTAACGGCGGAGGGCGAGGTGGTTGGGGTCGTCACCGGCATTCTGAATCCTACAGACCAGCGTTTCTTTGTGGGCATCGGGTTTGCGGTGCCCATCGAGAATGCTGCAGCAGCCGCAGGGCTGCCGCCATTTTGACTCGGAAGCAGTTTCGAGTCTCGGGTTTCGCGTCTCGAGCCCCCCGAGCCAAAACACGGACCGGATAGCTGAACCTTGAACTGTTGAACTGATGCAGGCGCCTATGGATGATAGACATGTAAATCGCAGCGAAATAGCTTCTCTCATGGAGCGTATCCTCTATGAAGTGAAGAAGGTTATTGTTGGCCAGGATCATTTTCTGGAGCGCGTACTGGTCGCCGTGCTGTCACGGGGACACCTGCTTGTTGAAGGCGTTCCGGGGCTCGCGAAGACCCTCACCGTGAAGACGCTTGCCCGGACGATTCGCGGCTCGTTCAAGAGGATTCAATTTACGCCGGATCTTGTGCCGGCGGATTTGGTGGGGACGCGCATCTACAATCAGAAGAGTGGTGAGTTTATGACCTCGCTGGGGCCTGTCTTTGCCAATCTCCTTCTTGCAGATGAAATTAACCGTGCTCCGGCAAAGGTGCAAAGCGCATTACTCGAGGTCATGCAAGAACATCAAGTCACTATCGCCGGAGAAACCCACAAGGTTCCCGAGCCCTTTCTGGTGATGGCCACGCAGAATCCTATCGAAACAGAGGGTACCTATCCGCTGCCGGAGGCGCAGGTCGACCGGTTCATGATGAAGGTGCTCGTTGGTTACCCAAGTGAGGAAGAAGAATTTGTCATTGTCGCAAGGGTCACAGGCCTGCCGAATGAAGTCGCCTCGGTGGCCACCACTGAACAGTTGAGCACACTTCAGCGCGAGTGCCAGAACGGCTATGTAGATCCGGCTCTTCTGCAATACGCGGTGCGGCTTGCTGCGGCGACGCGCGATCCCGAGCGCTACGGCGTCTCCGGCCTGGCAAAATACCTGTCATTTGGCGCAAGCCCGCGCGCTCCGATCCACCTCATTGAGGGCGCCAGAGCGCTGGCATTCCTGCGCGGGCGCACCTATGTGTTGCCCGATGACGTAACGGATCTCGTACCTGATATCTTTCGGCACCGTCTCGTGCTGGCGTATGAGGCTCTTGCAGACGGTGTTACGCCGGATCAAGTGGTTCACCGCGTAATGCAATGCATACCACCTCCGGATAAGCCGCTGGACACGCATGTCAAATTTGCTGCAACCACTTAAACAGCGTATGGCTTATGGCGTATGGAAGAGAATGCATAAAACGGCATATGGCAGATGGCTTATGGCATACGGCAGACCACAGATAGCTTATAGCGTATGGCAGATGGCCTAGAGATGGAAAACAGTACAGAACAGGCTATAAACCAGAAGCCGCACGCCGTCGGTCAAAGCACGCCTGCCGAGGCCGTACTACGCCGTTTGGAGTGGACCGTAATTCGTCGCCTCGACGGCCTGTTACACGGCGACTATCGGACACTGTTTCGTGGTTTCGGGTTGGATTTGGCCGATCTGCGGGAATATCAGTATCATGACGATGTGCGTTACATCGATTGGAACGTCACCGCGCGTCTGATGGCTCCCTACGTGAGAGTGTATAATGAAGATCGAGAGGTTACGGCGTGGTTCCTGCTGGATTTGAGCCCGTCTGTCGATTTTGGTTCTCATGTAAAGAAGCAATCCATTGCGACGGAGTTCGTCACGGTACTGGCGCGACTTCTGACCCGTCACGGCAATCGTGTCGGGGCGCTCTTTTATGGTGACAACGTGGATACGGTGATCCCGGCCCGCGGCGGCCGGCGTCACGTGCTCCACGTGCTGCAAAAGATACTTTCGCGTCCGGAGCGCTCCAGCTCGAGGACAACAAACCTGTACGATTTCCTGAGCACTGCGTTTCGTATCATGCAACGACGGTCTCTCGTTTTCGTTGTCTCTGATTTCATCAGTACGCCTGGCTGGGCAAAGCCGCTGGCGCACCTGGCGCAGCGGCATGAGATTATAGCGGTGCGCCTCTATGATCCACTAGAGATGGAATTGCCCGACCTTGGGCTTCTCATTATGCGGGATGCGGAGACTGGAGAACAGTTGTTCGTCGATACGCATGACCGGGTGTTCAGGAGACGTTTTGCGGCTGCGGCCGAGCGCCGCGAGCGGGAGATTCGGTCGGCATTCAGTCAAGCCGGCGTGGACGCGTTGGAGCTGTCCACTGGCGATCGAATTGTGGATGCGATTCTGCGTTTCGCCGACCTCCGTAAACGGCGGATTCAGCTCGCGTCAGGTGGCAGCCTGCCGCAGCACCTCAGAGGTAGGTATGAAGTTTCTATGGCCTGAGATGCTTTTGCTCCTAGTGACAGTGCCCGCGCTCATCGCAGCGTACTTGTGGCTGCTTCGGCGCAAGCAGGAGACGGCACTTCGATATGCCAGCTTGAGTCTGGTGAAAGAAGCAATGGACGCGCGACACAGGCTCCGACGCCATGTCCCGCCCTTTCTTTTGCTGATTGCGCTCATTGGCCTGATGCTAGCCATTGCCCGGCCGGCTGCTGTCGTGACCTTACCGTCGCAACAACAGACTGTGGTCCTTGCTATAGACGTCTCGGGCAGCATGCGCGCCACGGACGTTGAGCCGAATCGGCTTGCCGCAGCGCAGGCTGCCGCCAAAGCTTTTGTCGCCGACCAACCCGCACATGTGCGGATTGGCATCGTGTCTTTTGCGGGTAATGCATCGGTCGTCCAGACTCCCACACAGAATCGCGATGATATCATGGCAGCCATCGATCGCTTACATCTGCAGCGAGCCACTGCCATTGGCAGTGGCATTATTGTGTCACTGGCCGCGATCTTCCCGGACGCCGGCATCGATGTGAGCACGCTGACCTACGGCCGTTTCCCTCAGCGCGGCATGCCGCTCGAGCAGGCGCGCAAGCCGGAGCAACCGGAGTTCAAGCCGCTTGCGCCCGGCTCCTATCCATCGGCCGCCATCATTTTGCTAACCGATGGCCAGAGGACTACGGGCCCCGATTCCCTGGAGGCGGCCCGCATGGCCGCCGGTCGCGGCGTCCGCGTCTTTACGGTGGGAGTCGGCACAAAGGCCGGCGAGACCCTTGGGTTTGAAGGATGGTCCATGCGCGTACGGCTCGATGAAGAGACGCTCAAGGCCATCGCCAATATCACTCACGGCGAGTATTTTTACGCCGGCACTGCTACGGACCTGAGACGAGTCTATCAGTCACTCAACTCGCGGCTCGTGCTGGAGAAGAAGGAGACCGAGGTCACGGCGCTTTTTTCTGCAGCCGCGGCGCTCGCGGCGCTGGGTTCGGCGCTGCTTTCCCTCTTGTGGTTTCATCGCATCCTATAGCCGTCATGCATGACGGAGGAAAAATGGCGTTAGTGGCCTATAACGGAATTGTTATTCCATCTTTTATGTACGGCACCGCCTGGAAGAAAGAGGCCACCGCAGAACTTGCCCAATTAGCGGTAGTGTCGGGTTTTAGGGCCATTGACACGGCCAATCAGCCGATCCACTACGACGAAGCTCTGGTTGGGAAAGCCTTGCAGGCCCTGGAAGGAGAGGGTATCCGGCGAGACAGTTTGTTTCTCCAAACCAAATTCACGCCGACCGGGGGCCAAGGCCAGCGGATTCCCTATGACCCATCGACCGATCTTACTACCCAGGTAAGACAATCGTTTGCCAGTTCATTAACACACCTTTGTACAGGGTACGTGGACTCTTATGTCTTACACGCACCGTATTCCCGCCGCGGCTTGGGCGATGAGGATTGGGAGGTGTGGACAGCCATCGAAGGTCTCTACCAAGCAGAGAAGACACGGGTGATTGGCGTCAGTAATGTGACAGCTGGACAACTCAGGGAGCTCTGCGAACACGCGAATGACAAACCGATGGTGGTGCAAAACCGGTGCTTCGCCGCGCTGGGATGGGATAAAGAGGTCAGGGGGATTTGCCAGGCCCATGGCATCATCTATCAGGGCTTTTCTCTGTTGACCGCCAATCGAGAAGCGCTGCTGCATCCCGAGACTCACATGATCGCAAGGAGGTTGGGCGCAACCCCTGCGCAAGTTATTTTTCGTTTTGCCATGCAAGTTGGGATGCTGCCGTTGACGGGAACCACGAGTCAACAACACATGAAGGAAGATCTTGAGTCCGACCAGTTCACACTCTCCGAAGAAGAAATCCAGCGCATCGAAACCATCGCGCTGTGAAATCGGCATGTGGCGTAATGGCATGGCGTGCAGCGCACTGGCTTATGGCTAGTAGCGCACGGCTTGTTCAAAGGCTTTGCTCGGTTCGCCACTGAACTCTTGAGAAATTTTGCTCGACAAACCTGATTGCAGCGCAGTTAAACCAGGAAAAGACATCTCACCTCGAACGGCACCCACGTAGTATAAGACGTAGGCCATAGCCGATACGCCATAGGCTAACTTCAGGATGATGGTTTGGAAGAGTTATTCCCAACACGTGCTTTTCAGTAGCGCGGCGCTCTGGTGCGTATGCAACGGAATCATGCATGTCATTGTTCCGCTTTACGCGCTGCACCTCGGGTTTTCGATTTTGGAAATCAGCAGCATCGTTGCCGTACCCGTGCTGGCGACTCTGGTTGTCCGCTTCGTTGGCGGGGCGCTGTCTGACCGCTTCGGCGAACGCGGCGTGCTGCAAGGCTGCTACCTGATGCAAACCATCGCCTCGGTAATCCTCATCGGCGCGACAGGATTTTTTTCACTGGTGCTGGTCCTTATTGTTGCCAATATTTCCCGCAGCACGTTTTGGATTCCGGCGCAGTCTTTGGCCAGTCAATTAGCGGGTGACAATATTGGAAAAAAACTTGGACAACTCTCTGCCGCCAATTACGCCGGCACCTTGCTCGGCCAGGTGCTTGGGGGTGTCATGGTCGCCTACTTTGGCTATTTCTCTTCGTTTGTTATCTTGTCAGGGCTGGGGTTAGGTTGTACGCTTTTGAGTCTTGCTCTTCCGGCGTCTGATGCCAAGCCAAAAGGCCGCAGTGTTTGGCAAATCACAATGGGAGTAGGCCGGTTTCTCCGCTACCCGCAGATATGGCTGATCATCTCCGGCTCCGGCGCAGCTGCTTTGCCGCAGGCGATATGCGCCTCGATCTATCCCCTATACCTCGCCTATCTTCATTATGGCGAGCAGTGGATCGGCCTCGCCGTGTCACTGCGCACCGTGGGGCCGATTGCCATCGGATTGCTATTCGCCATGTTGATCACGCCGGCCCGGCAGCAATCGGCTTACGCGCTCGGAATAATCGTCCTGGCATTGGGTCTTATTGGCAGCGGCCTTGGGCAGCAATACGTTTTGTTGATCCTCTGCATCATTGCCATGGGCGCGGGCGGAGGGATCATGGACCTTTTGTACCAGGTGCAGGCGGCGGCGCTGAGCCGCGCCAGCGATCGTTCCATGGCAATGGCGAGCACCGGGTTGGGCTGGAATCTTTCCCCATTTTTCGCGCCTCTTATCGTTGGCTGGTTGGTGGAGATGTGGGGTTTTGAGCTCGCTTTTCTCGCGGCCGGGTGTTTTCTCCTGCTGGCGGGTGCCGGTACGCGCCTGTGGTTCCATTTGTGCTCCCTTGACGAACGAGCTTTGCGCAAGTTTGTCGGCAAGGAGTCTTCTCCCGTTTAGCTGTCACAGCGATTTTCCCTGTGCGATGTCTCAATGCCGCACGATAACAACAGTCAGGTGATGTTACCCCGTCTTGCTCTGGTCCACGTGTTTTCTCCGAATGAGGAATCTAGGAGATGTGAATCAAAATCTATGGGGTCTTATCGGCAGAGGTGTAAAGTGCTTCAGCTAAGAATTCTATAGTGCCACGATGGGCGAGTCGGGATCTCCATAGCTTAGGTATTCCTTGTTCCCCGTAGTAAGCGCCCGCCAATTGGCCGCAGATTGCTGCGCTCGTGTCCGCGTCATCGTCCGGATTGGCGGCCTTCAAGATTGCCGCTTCGAAGGTGTCGGTCTTGTAGAAGCTCCAGAGCGCGGCCTCCAGCGAACGGACCACGTAACCATTTCCTTGGATCTCCGGCGGGTTCTTTCTCTTGAACGATCCGCACGCAATTTCATCGATTTTGGCGACCAACGGTTGTCGTTACTAGACCTCACTTTCCCGCCCAAAGCGCGTTCTTGACTCACGTAATGCGGTCAGCGTTGCATCACAAATGCGATACGCCGGCTGTTTTACAGGCTGTAGCCTATTGGCTACAGTTACATGCATCGGATGCAGGAAGCCATTCCAAGGAAAGTTGAAACCTACGTAACACGAGAGGGCAAGGATGTCTTTCAGGAGTGGCTGAGCGGCCTGAGAGATCAACGCGCCCGAACGCTTATAGATAAAGCAGTTGCAAAAGTCCGGCTGGGTAACCTAGCCAAACCTAAATCCGTCGGTGAGGGTGTCCAGGAGATCGTTTTGGACTACGGTCCCGGTTATCGGATCTACTTTGGTGAACATGGCATGACCCTGGTCGTTTTACTTCTTGGTAGCACTAAAAAGAGCCAACAAAGCGATAGAGCTAGCGAAGCGATATTGGAATGATTGGAAGGAAAGGACATTGGGATGTGGACAATGCCGACAAACATTCGTCTCGACGAGGCCGTTATCATTGGTGGAACCGGCCTCCACTCCGAGATTTGGCGACAGAAAAGCAGATCGCGCTTTACGGAGATCTCCGAAAAGCTCGGTTCAAAGGTGCGCGACCTCGACCCGAGGCGTGCGGAGCAGCAAGACGGAAGAAGGCCTAAAAAGTAAGGCGTCTCTTTGGATCCTTTAGGAGCAATCAGTTCTGTCTGCCATCGGACAAACCGGTGGCTACCCTATAATCTCGTCTATTTGGGCATGGGACCGTCGAGTTATACCAAGACAAACCACCCTGAGGTAGGACACCGCTTAAAGAGCTTAGCGGCGGTTTAGGGTGTTGGATTCTCTCGAGCAGCCGGACATGCCGTTGGTTTCCTGAGTCTCCCCTTATCCAGACCCGCAAAAAATAGGGGTGAGATAGGAGGCGGTAATGGGCACTGATTTTTACATGAGAGTGATGCTCACAATAATAGCGGTCTCGCTCGCGGTCATAGCCTTTCGGCCGTTTATTTCCCCGAATATTGCCGGGGCTCAAGCCGGCGGGGTGGTGGATGTCCGTATTCGCGGCATTGATGAGGCAGCGAACCTGCGGTGGGAAGCAATTCGCGTGATCTGCGAAAACTGTAAATGACCCGGGGTAGCAGTTAGGATTAACTCTGGGACATGAGTCTTGGAGCAACAGGGCAGGGACATTCCGGGGTCGGACGCGTTTGAACGACCCGCCCGCGATTTCATCGATTTCCGAGACCGGCGGCCTCCGGGCCCGATCCCCAGGAACGGGAGTGTAGCGGGAGGACAGAATTTCTTCTTTGGCCGTACCCTCCAGGTGCTCCGATCAACAGAGCCGCAAAATTAAGACAAACATCGAGTCAGGGATGGCGGCATGTATAGCTGTGGAACTCTCCGCCGATTTGTTGGGCGAGAAAACGTTCGTGAGGTAGATTATTGGTGCGACTGAACACAGACGCAAAAATCCCGGTTTGCTATACTCTGCCGCCCTTTCTATAATCACTGCACTGAACGCTTCCGAGGAGCTTGTAGAGACAAATCTCGCAATCCTGCAGGGAATGAAAAGGAAATATTCCATGAGCAAAGCGAGTGAGACAATACGCGAAAAAGTGCACGCCTTGGCTGAAGAGCTGCCGCCTGATGCTTCGTGGGATGACGTCATTGAGGAAGCTCGCTTTCGAAAGGCGGTCGAGCTGGGCATCACAGCCGCAGAGCGCGGAGCTTTTGCCACCGACGAGGAAGTGCGCAATGCATTTGCTCGATGGGGCGTGAAGTCTTGAAACTACGCTGGACTCGCCCTGCATTAGCGGATCTGATTGAAGCACAAAACTTCATCGCGCGAGACAATCCAGCCGCTGCTCAAGCTGTTGCACAACGTGTATGGGAGGCCGCAGAAAGGCTGTGTGACAATCCCCAGATCGGACGACAAGGACATGTTCAGGGCACTCGGGAATGGTCGGTAACCCATACGCCTTACCTACTTGTGTATCGTGTGAAGAATGACGCAGTCGAAATCTTGCGGGTTTGGCATGGCCGGCGCAGGCGGCAGGAGGATCCCACCGGTTGAGGATCCCTGAGAGCCGTCAGGGGTGAAATCGTTTCTTGAGAGTGAGAGAAGCGGGTTGGGGTGGCGTCTTGTATTTGTCGATTCGGAAGGGGATTTTCGGTATCAGTTCACTCTCATCGAGTGGTGGTTTATAGAGCCCATCAGCGAGCGTCGATATTTCTGGTCGCGTAACGAGGCGACCGAAGTCGAGCAGGCGCTAAACGTGTCGAGCGTTGGCGGGACGACCGCTGGTTGGAATCGACCATCGTTGGGACTAGTACGACAACACTGAAGCCGCGACAGCGTGGTCCGATCCGGTGCCCTCCCCTGTTCGGTTCGCTGTGGTCAGGACGAGTGGACCGCGTCGCTCGTTCAAGTTTGTTTAAACCGCACCTCACATCTGCTTCAGATTGATCCGGCAGGCTTTCTTTGGTAAGGCTCTCGCCAGAACCAAAAGGAGGCTGCCATGGCGAAAAATAATCTGTTGCCAGGAGTCTTATTTGTTTGTGTTCTCGCTTTGTTATGTAACCCGTTGTTCGCTCAGGATGTCTACAGAGGCAAGACGATTACCCTTATCGCCTCCCATCCACCGGGCGGGCTGTACGACGCGCACGCTCGTGTTCTTGCAAGGCATTTAGGAAAGCATATTCCAGGAAAACCCAGCTATGTGGTTCAGAACATGCCCGGTGCTGGGGGAGTCATCGCGGCCAACCATCTTTATAGCGTCGCAAAAAGGGATGGCTCCACAATAGCTCTTGCGTTCCGGCCCGTTGCGTTACACCAGCTGCTGCGTGAAAACAAAGCCGAAAAAGTGCCTTATGACTCAAGGCGTTTCGGATGGATTGGAAGTATGGGGCAAGAGATTTCGGCGTGCATTGCCCGGCGCGATACCAACTTTAAATCTATAAAGGATCTGATTGGTGCATCTCGGCCACTGATCGTGGGTGGTTCAGGCCCTGGGGCAGACAGCGTTGATTTCCCCCGGCTATTGATTGCAACGCTCGGGACCAAACTCAAGCTGATTAGCGGGTTCCCAGGAGCTGCTCCCATCTACACTGCCATCGAAAGAGGAGAGCTAGAGAGTTATTGCGCCACGTGGTCTGCGATAAAGGCTTTGCGTCCCGAGTGGTTCAGAGACGGTTTTGTAAACGTGCTTGCATACATGTCAATCGACCGAAATTCCGAGCTCGATAAGATGGGGGCGCCGTGGATTTTTGATCTGGTTAAGGACGAGCAGTCAAGATTACTTTGGGAGACGCGGCTTATTCCCAACGTGATGGCTTGGCCGGTTATTACCCCTCCGGAAGTTCCTGCGGAACGGGTAAGCCAGCTACGAAAGGCATTTATGGCGACTATGAAAGATGCGGCTTACCTGAGTGAGGCGAAGAAGATGATGCTGGACATCGATCCTGTTTCCGGGGAGGAGGTTGAGAAAGTGGTGCAGCGACTCTTTGCGGTTCCGAAAGATCTGCTCCAGGAACTCACGAAGATTCTAGATTAATCGGTGGTGGCTTTGGCGCCCTCGCTTAGCAATTGGTGGATTGGCATACCACAACCACGACCAGAGAAGTCCCGCTCCGCCTAAGGCGGATAGCACGGGTAGCGGCATGAAGAGCAATCGACATGTTGAAGCCTACCGACAAAGTCAGCGCAAGGCGGTCGTTAAAATATTTCCTTTGATTTTAGAGGGCCAGTTTTGAACTCGAAAAACGCCTCTAAGAAAAACGATGCCGCGCGCAAACCGCTACTTCCTGCCCGGTTACCTCTGGCACATCACTCACCGCTGTCATCAAAAGCAATTTCTATTAAAGTTTGCGCGCGATCGGCAGCGTTACCTATACTGGGTTTTCGAAGCCAAAAAGCGCTTCGGTCTGTGTGTGCTCGACTGCTCGCGCTCCGTCAAAGGCAGCCGCGGTTTTAACGCACTGTCGACTTTTGGCTCGCGCCTGCTAAGAAGTCGGTAGGCCGCGATCCAGCGGCCGCTTTGTCCTCAAACTCCGAAAGCAAACCTAAATCCGCATTCAGGTGTGCGCGCCAATTAGAGCTGCCTTCTACCACCAGGCGTAGCGAACCCGTAAATGGACTATGACTAACAGAATCGCAGCCGTCGATTTTAACAATAGGTCTGAAGCGCAAAGTTAGGTCCAAAATCAAATTCCTGCCATTTTATTGTCTGTACTCCGGGGCCAGAGAAGCAGGAGGAGCACGCGACAACTCACTTCGTTGAAACGGGCGATGCGGCTTCGGCGCTGCTAA
>CAYPHJ010000035.1:32036-41128 GCA_964410485.1 uncultured Syntrophobacteraceae bacterium | reverse complement strand
CTCGGCTCTGAAGGTTAATTTGACCTGACTTCGTCAAAACTTTGTCAGTCGCCAAAAATCTTGCTCATGAAGGGCAGCAAGTTTCGCCCCGGCTTCCACCCAGCCTCACGAATCCTATCTTTCTTAAAGCGCTTTTCAGCGTGACCGAACCCGCGCCAGAGCGAGGCTCAGCGTGTGGGACGGCCGGCAGGTTTGGGAAGAGAGCGTGGGGATGTAGACGTGGAAGGTTGTGTACGGGGTGTTCGTTCTGTCGAAGGACTCACCTTGCTGTCACTTTTGAAGTCATGACGCAACTGTTCCACGATCTGGGATGGAGGGAGTCCCTTATGCTGCAGGGCCAAGGCATACCCTGCAAGCTGCCTCAAATCGTCCGGTGACTTGGCATCGCCGAATTTACCGATAGTTATCTCCGTTGCCAATCTGCTGTCGATGCCGCTACTCAGCAGGCCCGCTACAGAATCCGCCACAGCCTCTATCCACTGAAGTTGGTTAGCCCCTTTGACCATCGCCACCTGTTGGATTGATTTTTCAAGGTCGTCATGAGACGCACCCTGGGCCAAAGCGTCGGAAAGGGCTTGAATAGCGCGGGATCGCTCCTGGCTTTCGGTGCCGACCAGTTTGATGTCCAGGAGATTGCGGGCGATTCGAAGCGTCTGTGCACGATGTTCAACGACCTTCCCAATCAGCTCAGCTATGACATTTTTAGCCAACCCCTCCATGGCTTTCTGGATAACCGGTTCCGTGGGTAGCCCATCGCTGGCGACTTGAGCAATGGTCTTTATCACGACCAGGCCAGGCCCTGTGGGGTAGCGTTGCTTTTCCCAACGGGCAACCAGTTGTTGCAAGGGTTCACTAGGGGCTCCGGCGGCGATAGCTTGCTTGACTGCATCTGCGACACTTGGAAATGATTGCGAATAGCCTGGCTTGGCAAAGGCCGCAAGCGGAAGCATTAATGAAATTAAAAGCACTGCGCCTACTCGTCTCGTCACTCCGCGAAAGCTCATACTAAGCGCTTCGACTTCCCGATACATGGTCATTCCACTATGAGGAGTCCGTTTTGCCGGCCGAATCCGTCCCTCAGGTAGAGCGGCGCATGAGGAGGCGTGACCCATTTTCCATCGATGACAAACATGTACTGATACCGACCGGGAGGAAGGGAGACAACGACCTCCCAGAGCCCATCTGAGCTGATTCTGCGCAAAGGCGAAGCCTCTAGGTCCCATTGGTTAAAGCTCCCTACCAGAGAGACCTGAGCAGCCGCGGGTGCAAGCAGCCTGAAAGCCATTCCGCTCTTCACAACTATCGGAGGACCGTCCCGGAGGATTTCGGTGCATCCGATAAAAATAAAAAGCGCTAATAACCCTCCAGTGCTCCACACTTTTACTGCGTTCGCAGCCGCACGGGTCATGGCAAGTCGGATTCATTATTGCCCTATCGACCCTCATGGCTGCAAGCGCTCCCAACATTAAAAGCGAAATTCGACGCCCAGAATCCCAGCCACATCGGGTGCTGAGTTAGTTACTCCGAACCGAACATCGGTCTTCAATCCTATCCTCTCACTAAATCTATAGCGGGCGCCGAGGCCGAGAGAAACCGGATTGTCCACCGTGTCAACTACCGCAGTGCGAAAATCGACAAACCCGTGGACTGAGAGAACGTCTGAGAGATTGTGGCCGAGCGTGGCTAAGACCGAAAAAACGTTGTCGAGATCGACGCCGCGAGGCTCGCCGATGAACGTGTAACCCAGATCGGCGCTTGCAAAGCTACGACCAAAAGTTTTGGCAACGATAACTCCCAACCCGACATCCGTCTTGCCAGTTCCTAGGCCCTTTTTCTCGTTGGCGGTCGGAAGTTTGACGGCGAGCCAGGGTGATAAAGAAGGCCAATTACCCCTTTCCTCGAGGAGGAAAGCGGTGCCCTCGAGTGTAAGGTCACCCATTCCCGAGGTGGAATTTCTGCTGGCCCTGTCAGCAATGACCGGAGAGGGGTTTCCAGGAGTTGGAACTGGGACTCCGGGGGAGGGCGTCCGGGCTGCCCTTGTTTCTGAAATGGCAGCAGGTCCCCCTCCAGTGAGTATCGTAAAACCCGTCGTCGATAAGTAAAGGTATGGGATGGTAGCTGCTAACTCAAATATTCTGTGTTGATATCCCAAGGTAAATGGGACCGCGAGGATAGTAGTGTCTCTCGCAGTTCCAAAATCTCCGGTGCTCAATTCGATCCCGGTCTCAAAAAAAAACAGCCTGTCCGCCGCGGGCTTGTGCTGGGCAAAACTTCGCTCCGGTACCAGAAATAAAAATGCTAAGAAGGCGGCGACAATTAACTGCCCCATGAATTGATCCTCCTCAAGGAACGATGGATGGCGTAGAACGGGGGAGGCGAATCCGCCTCCCCTGTTTCATGCTGCCCTAACGACGCCGGCCTACGCCACCGCGTGGAATAGCGCTGGCTTTAGGTAACGAGGGTCGCGGGTTCCCTCGATATGTTTCCACGGTCCCTTTATGTTTTACGGAGCTGGACGACGCTTCTGTGGCTCCCCCGATGGCTTCAACAGCCTTACTCTCGTCAGGAACTTTGCTGCCGACGAGCCCCTGTGTTTCTGTCAGGACCTTTTGCTGGAACCCTGTTCTGCCCGTGAGATCGGCGTCCTTTAGCTTTTGAGCCTCTTCGCTCACAACGCCTCCGATCCCTTTCTCTTCTGCCTCCTGCGCCAACGCGCTCTGTGGGAGAGTGAGCGCCGAAGCTCCTGCAAGTATCAACGCTGCTAACCAAATCTTCATATTCCCTCCTCATAATTGGACCCCGGCATTCGCGCGGTTGGTCCTTTTTTACCTGTCAGGTTAGACGGCGCCCAGGGCGGCTGGTAACCGTAACGTCTAACACCGAGTTTTTATTGCCGAATCCGTCGTCCAATCGAACGGGCGCTTGTGGATCTGGCAGCCACTTCTTGCCGTCGATGACAAATTGGTAATGATGCCGACCCAGAGGAATTGCCACCTTTGCCTTCCAAACCCCGTCCCCTTCATTATCCTCGAGTGGAACGGATCCGATCTGCCACTGATTGAAATCACCCACAACAGAAACCGTCTTGGCCCCTGGAGCGCGGATTTGAAAAGTGACTATGGCATTCGCTTGCAGACTGTCGGCAGGCGACCACATAAGATCTCTGCTTGACTGAAATAAGAAGGCCAAAGCCAAGAGAACTCCAGCCGCCATAGCCGGTAGCCAGATCAGAGGGCTCCTTTGGAAGGAACGTTCCTTTCGCTGACGGGAAGCCTTGAGTTTAAGCTCACGGCGGATTCGCGCGGACAAGCTTCCGGGGGCTCGATAAAGTGGAAGAGAGCGGGCTTCGGTTATTAGGTGTTCTAGCGCGCGAATTTCTCCTTGGAGATCCGGGTCTGCAGAAATGTGGCTTGCAAACGCTTTTTGCTCCTCCGCTGTTAACTCCCCGTCGAGATATCGGCGGATTGTTTCATCACGTTTCATCGGGATGATTCCCTTCCATGAGTAACCTTAACGTCTTACGAGCTCTGTGGACACGCATCTTCAGCGCATCCGGCGAGACTTGAAGAATCTCCGCCATCTCGTCATAGCTCAGCTCATCTACATGTCTTAGGATAAAGGCCTCGCGCAGGTCCTGGCTGAGTCCTGCAAGAGCAGCCTCGAGTCTTTGCAAATCTTGTTTGATGACTAAACATTTTTCTGGAGAAGGAGCGGGATCGGCCAGATCAGCGCAAGCCGACTCGGTAGAATCGGTCCAGCGTTGTGCCGATCTGGCACGAAACCGGTCGCGCGCCAGGTTTATTGTGATGCGATAGAGCCAGGTAAAGAAGCCCGCTTGCCCTCGAAAGGTCGGTAGGCCATTGAGGACCTTTGTAAAGGCTTCTTGTGTGATATCTTCGGCCTCCTCTCTTGACCCCATGAGCCGCATTGCCAGTGTGAAAGTTCTATCTTGAAAGCGCGAAACCAAGGCTTCGATCGCCTTTTCGTCTCCCGACCGAGCCTTAGCAATCAGCTCCGTTTCTTTATCTGGCACTTTCAAATGAGTACCGCAGCTGTGCCTGTGAATTAGACGGAGCGTCGCCGCCTGCGTAACATGCCAAGACCCCCGAGGGATCCCATCGATCCTTGAGGCGAATACCAAACGTTGCGAGCCTTCGTTTCCATGCTTCGCGGGCTCTTCAAAAGCGTCTCTTGTTTACTGGAAGGAACTCATCGTTGTTGCCCTGAATACAAGAAAATGGCGAGCCCGAGCGCAACGGTGACGCTGAAGAACAGAAGCGAAAGTTTGGCTAGACCCCTGCACCAAAAAAGCACTTTCAGTTTGCGCGTTCATACGTGCAGGCTGCACCACGGGTTTGCCAGCCTTTTTATGCAAGCTTTCTGAAACGGTGTCCACAATCATCACAGCGGAAGGGTCGGATCCCCAATATGCTCAAGAGTTTTTCCAATACGGTCCTGCGGTGGGAACGACGAACCTTGGTACCGCGACAACGCGGGCAGTTGATTCTTTTTCTTGTGCTATTCACCAAGCCCACGAGCATGGCGCTGACAGAGCACTCTTTCCTTAAGGCCGGGGCATGTGAAGCTTTCCTAAACAGGGTGAAGACCGGGCAGCGGGTAAAGGAGGATTGGGAGAATTGCAGCATTACTTACCCGGCCTCACCCTGCACACGTGGGATAAGCAAAGACGCTGCCAAACTCGAGACGCGCTGTTTCGATCTTTTTTGTAAGACTCTCGTACAGATTCTCAGAATCTGAGGGTCTAAAACCCGAGCAGGCTGACAAACCAGTCGAGAGTGCCCGCTCGCCTCAACCAGTTGTGCCAGTGATCGTCAGTGGATTGCGTCGCAGTGACAACAATAGTGCACCATGCCCGATAGCTCAAGAGCGCCGGAGGCAGGCTACAGGGGGAATCCGCTTTCAAATTAGTCCTCGATGAGTTGGAACTTACCCCGGTAGATTTTGCCGGCTTCATCCATTGCCCAGACACCTTTGATACTTTCCAAAGGCAGGTTACATTGCTCACCGTATTCCATCACCCAGAAGCTAGACTCACCCCCTGCCAAGACTTGCGGTCCTTTGTCTGCCGCGACGATGGATCTACTGCGAGAGCCGTCTCGTACTGTTACGCCGGCATTAATGATCGTTCGTGAGCGACGGCTCGGATTCGATACGGTAATAACCAGATAGTTTTTTTCCGGGTCGCTTGGCTCGCCCGGTATAATGCGATAGCCCGACAAGCCTGTGACGACTATACGAGCCCGATCTCGCCACGCCACGCAAGCGCTGATCACGACCGCCGTGGTTGCAACTATGGCTGCGTACCACGCGATGATATTTGCATTTGCGCCGTTTTCCATGAAAGGCGGCTACCTGTGCATTCGTCGATATCCCGCATGCAAAGTACCTGTAAACCTCCGGGGACTCGCATCGACTACCGCGCTATGCACGCGATTTGCTGTTGTGAGCTTCCAGATGAGCTTTCATATAACTCAAAGAAAAAATGCGTACACCACAGCGCTTACAAATGGAAGCCCGCTGCTGTGTCTTACGTACCGGAACTTTTTTGAACATCGTGGCAATCAGTACTTTCATCGCACGCTCCTTAAAATGAGTTGAGACTCCCTAGGAGCAACCCCGATGCCAATCGGCTGACGATCCGTCAAACTCTCAAAGGGTATGATTTCGCAGGAGTTTAACCGGTTAGGCCTTTGTTGCTTGAGGGCGAAGATGGACCAAATTTGTCCAGTCTTGGCCATGTTTGTACGGCAATATCCCTGAATCTCGCAAACGCTCGTCGTCGGCGCTAACGCCCTCGATACCGAATATATTTCTTTAGTAATACTGACCATTCTGTTAAACTGCGTGAAACGAGGGCCTAGAGGGATTCGTCATGGGTCAGATCACCGATTTATACCACGGTCTGTCAAGGTATGTTTTGGAGCCCGCGCTCACTTGGGTTCTGGACCATCCATTAGTGTCCGTTGCGGCTGTCATCTTGCTGATCTACTGGTCGGTGAGGGGTTATCGTATGATGTAATACGGTGAGAAGCTCCCGGTTGAAAGGTCAACGCTCGAAGTCGAGGCAAATGACTTTGAGCTCTGAGCTTTGAGCTGGCAACAGCACGGCGCGCTTTTGACGAGCGCTCGTTGCATTTTGACAAAGCGGGTAATAGGATTTGCTTGCTGCGCAAAGGAGATTAGAAGCATGCCGCTTGTTTCTGCGTTGTCAGCAAGTCACGCTCCCAACATTCTATTGGAGCCGGGCCGCGAGTGGGAAGAGTTCATGAAGCTCCACTACACCATGGCACCCCAGGCCAGCGGTTCTAAACCCACTTTAGAGCAGCAGCAGCAGCTGCGACAAGACGCTGAGAAGGCCTTCGCTGTCTTACGTGCCGATCTGGAGGCGGCGAAACCAGAGGTGCTGATCGTCGTAGCGAACGATCAGTTCGTCAATTTCTTCTTCAATGTAATTCCGACTTTTTTCATCACTCTCGCCGATGAGGTTAAGGGCCAGTTTACGCGGCATCGCTTCCGTTATCAAAATCACAAGGAACTGGGGGGCGCCATTTTACGGGCAGCCTTGGAGCGCGGCATTGACTTCGCCTTTGGGCACTACGTCGAATTGCAGCACACCCAGACGGTGCCGCTCTATTTCATCCTTCCTGAACCCACGATCCCGATCCTGCCGATTTACGTCAATACGTGGGTAGATCCGCTTCCAACGCCGAGACGCTGTTACCAAGTGGGGGAGCTGATCCGCGATGTTGCAGCAAGCCGACCGGAGCGCGTCGCCATCCTGGCTACTGGAGGACTCTCCCATTTTCCCGGTTCACCACGCATCGGCGAGATCGATACCCAATTCGATCATCAGATTTTGGAAATCTTGCGCGCGGGCAAGGCCGCCACGCTGGCCGATTATTCGTTGGAACAATTGCAGCAAGCGGGCGATTCGGAGTTTCTTAATTGGATGGTTGTCCTGGGCACGGTGGGGCAGGCGAAAGCAGCAAACACATTTTACATGCCGGACCTGGTGGCGACCGGCTGGGGTTTTGTTAGCTGGAAATTCGGTATATAGCACGTGGCGTATGGCATATCGCTTATGCAGTGGCGTGGGCCGGTTCTGCGGCAACAAGCGAAAACCGTACGCCATTTAGAGGAACTTCATGAGTAGCTATCACCTCAACCGATTGCTTTTTGATCTGAAGATGAATGAGGCGGTGCTCCGGCGGGCGACAGCTGATCTGAAGAGCGTGATGAACGAGTATGATCTTACCCCAGACGAAAGAGAGGCGTTGCTTGCGGGCGATCCACGACGCCTTCGACCGCTCGGCGCTCACGGCATGATCTCGCTTTATATCTTGCGACTTCGGCCTGAATTTCGCGACAACGTGTACTGGACCCAGAAGTAAGCCCCAGAGATGCTGTCCTCTGGGTGGCAGACGGGGGTCAGTCGCCTTCGCCAGTCTTCCTAGCAGGTTGCTGAAAAAAGATATCCCTACTCATTTCAAGTTCCTCTCCGTTCGCCCTGAGGTTCTCGAAGGGTGAACGGAGAGTTTCAGCAGCCTGCTAGGATTTCTCGCTTTAGCCGAGACCGATGCGCTGCTCCGGCGTATTCGCGTGAATAACGAACCCTGCCGCCGTGCTCTCCAACAGTCTTGTCTCCCAGCTAAACTTTTGACCCATTCAAGGCGCTCTGGTACTATCCGCTCACTTCGAAAGAGTAGGGGGGATCATGGATCTCGGACTAAAAGGGAAGGTCGCGCTGGTAGCGGGCGCAAGCCAGGGAATGGGGCGGGCCGCTGCTTTAGGTTTCGCGCGCGAGGGCGCAAAGGTCGCCATCTGTGCGCGCGGTGGAGCGGCACTGAACGAGGCCGCTGACATGATTCGAAGGGAAACCAAAGGTGACGTCTTGGCCATGGTGGCCGATATGGCCAAAGGCGAAGACATCGAGCGTTTTGTCTCTAAAAGCGCAGAACATTACGGGCGTATCGATATCATCGTCAACAACGCGGGCGGTCCTCCGCCCGGTGAGTTCATGAAATTCAGCGACGAAGACTGGAACAAAGCGTACAACTTGAGCTTCATGAGCACGATGCGCATGACGCGCGAGGCAGTGCCGCACATGCGCAAGGTTGGTGGCGGCCGCGTCATCAATATCACCTCCTACGCTGTCAAGGAGCCTATCGCTGGTTTGGTGCTATCGAACGCGGTGCGTAGCGCAGTTATTGGCCTGGCCAAGACTCTGTCGCGGGAGCTGGGCCGGGACAATATTCTCATCAATAACGTTTGCCCCGGCCGCATCGATACCGAACGAGCGCAAAAGCTCAATAAAGCCCGAGCTGAGCGCCTCGGAAGGCCGGTGGAAGAAATCAACAAGGAAATGGCTGCGGAAGTGCCGCTCGGACGTTACGGCACCGCAGAGGAGACGGCAGATTTGATCGTCTTTCTTGGCTCGGATCGCGCGAGCTACATTACCGGAACGACTATTCAAATCGATGGCGGACTCGTGAGAGGGATACAATAATGGTGCATTTCGTTATTCAGTGGGATCTGCCCGATCAGAAGGCGAATTTAACGATATACGCCAACAAGGCTAGAAACGACTGGTTACCGACCACGCTTTCGCACAAAGGCGTGTTAGAGATTCGAAACTATCGCAACCCGCTCGAAATTACGCCGCAGGTTGCGATCACCATCGATTTTGAAGACATGGACAACTGGCGGGATTTCATCGATTCTCAGGATTACATCCGAATCATGCGCGAGCTGCGCATCCTGGGGTGTCGTAATTTCACCGCCAATGTCTGGGCGCCTTCGAGGTATTTTCCCGAGATGCTAAAACCAGACAAGTCCTGACCTGTTGACGGCACCGCGCGGGCGTTTACGTGCACCGGGATTTCTTCAAAAGGGCGTCCTGCTGCCGTTAAACTGTTGTGTCGCCACTAACGGAACAGCATTTCCAGAATGTAGAAACTATCTTCTATTATTTCCATGCTTGACATGGGCGTGAGCGGCTTTTTTGCGCTGGTTGGATGGACGATGTGATTGACGTTCTCCTTGATTTTATAGGTTCTTTCCATGAATTCCGG
>CAYPHJ010000035.1:0-31936 GCA_964410485.1 uncultured Syntrophobacteraceae bacterium | reverse complement strand
GGACGATGTGATTGACGTTCTCCTTGATTTTATAGGTTCTTTCCATGAATTCCGGTTAATCTGTGGTCGAGACAGATCGCTCATGTCCAAAATGATGCCGCCGCCATCGCCGTACGAGACATAGGCGCGACTGCCTTCGATATTGGCCGGGCCATGGCACGAGAACTTCATCCCGGCAACTGCTGCGTTGTCGGCCTGTTCCGGCAGTGAAAATCGGCCCGCCTCCTTCGGCTTCCCAGGATCGACAATATCGACGACGCGATAAATTTTTCCGCTAAGACCGGCGCCGCCGCCGCGGCATGGACAAATTGTCCCCCGTCATAGAAGTTACGATGCGTTCCGGTGCTCCCGGTGTGAAAATGGCCCAGAAGTCGAGGATCGATCGGGTTGGAAACATCCCAGATGAGAAACCCTTCGGAATACCCCCGGTTGTCATCGCCTCCCCAACCCGGCGCGATGCGTTCCAGGGCCGTGATCATCTTGCCTTCCGCGACCTGAATCTGGATTGTCCATGTGTTTTGTGGTCCGGGGATGAATTTGACAAGCTCTGGCGAACTCGGATCCGTCACATCCAGAATGCTCCAGCCACGATGCCACAGGTGGGCTAAATTAAATATAGATACCATCGGCCATTAACTTCCTGCATTGCGAGCTTGAAAGCCGGCTTGCTATCGAGGTCATGGTAGCCTACCGGCTCTATATTGCGGGCGAAATAGCCTTGAGGAACTTCCATCGGTCAAATGCTAACCCGGGAAACTGTTTTTGACAAAACCTTTGATTATCGCGCCAAGCTCGCCAAGCTCGCAAAGGCCCCGCCCACCTTTTTGAATCGAAACCCAGCCCCTTCGCCTCCTTTGCGCTATTACCGGCTGACGGCTACACCTTTTCTATCGCAGTAAGGCGATATCAGGCACTGGCTACAGAGGGGCGATATGGGACGGCAGAGATGCTGCCCGAAGCTTACGAGGAGGTCGTTGTATTCGATCCAGTATTGTTTTGGTAGCTTGGCCCGCAGCGCGGTCTCGGTCTTCTCAGGCGTTGTGGTTTTGATATAGCCCCAGCGATTGGAGATACGATGTACGTGCGTGTCTACGCAGATTCCAGGTTTTCCATACCCTAAGGTAACGACGAGGTTGGCGGTTTTCCGCCCGACCCCTTTGAGCTTTAGTAGCTCGTCGATCTCATCTGGAATTTTGCCGCCGTAGTGTTGTACTAAGATCTTGCAGATGTCGCGGATGATCTTGGCCTTTGTTCGATAGAAGCCCACCGGAAAGATAGCTTTTTCGATTTTCTTGGCCGACAAGCGCAGCATTGCTTGCGGCGAGTCAGCCAGGCCGAATAGACGGTGTGAGGCCCGCGCCGTGGTCGAATCTTGTGTGCGGAGGCTCAAGATGCACGAGATCAGCACGCGGAATGGACTCTTGTAGGTCTCGGCCATCAAAGTGACGATCGGAGTTTGCCATTTAGGAACTTCCCGGCGCAGAATGCGAATAGCGGCATGAATGTTTCGGTCTGTCATGGTTCTGGTGTTTTGGCGCTCGTTTGGCTAGATTAAAGCCGTTTATAGCATAGTACGGATGGGAGTTAAATTTCCGCAACGGATTGCCTGGGCCCATAGAGAAACAAAAGGTAAGCGAAGATGGTGTCATGGGCTGGCGTTCAATGAAACCTCCAAATGGTTGCCGCCAAAATCGCCAACGTGCTGCAAGGTCGTTCCCCGAAAAACCTCACGGGCTTTACCTACAAGCCCGCCGCGGTGTTGATGCCTATCCAGGAGCGCGATGACGGTGATTATCTTGTGCTGACCAAACGCGCCGAAGGACTCAATCATCACCGCGGACAGGTCGCATTCCCGGGCGGTAGAGTAGATGCCGGTGATGCCAGCGAGTTGGAAGCGGCGTTGCGCGAAGCACAGGAAGAAATCGGCATTCATCCAGCCCACGTGCGTGTGCTCGGTCGGCTGGACCAGGTTACGGCCGCTTACAACTTTGTAGTGACTCCATTCGTTGGTGTCATTCCATCTCAGTACGAGTTTCGTTTGAATGAAGCGGAGACTGCAGCTGTTTTTGCCGTACCCATACGATCTCTGTTGGATCCTATGCGCGTCAACGTCGCCGCTCATTTGTCGTCGCATGGTGAACCTGTCTATCACTTTTATTATGACGACTGGGATATTTGGGGAGCGACAGCGCGCATCATCGTCCAGTTTTTGGATCTCGTTTATGATTATAGAATCGGCGCGAAGGTCGTCTGACATGAAATGTTGCGTGGCAGCATAGCTCCTATCGTTGTTAGGGAGAGGGTTACGTTGGAACGTGGAGATTGTACAGAGTGAGAGTGGAGAGCTCATTACCAATCGTCCTGTCCCTGTTGTTGCTACTCATCGGATGCGCTTCTTCGCCGCGCTTCTACTTGCAATACGGGAAAGAACTAAGGCAGTCAGATCTGGAAGCGATTCTGGCGCAGCACCCGCTCGGGCCCGGCGAAAACATCAAGGTGACGAACCTGGGCGAAGGCGAAGGCGTTAGCCATCATGTCGTCCAGGTGCGCGATCGCGAATTTCCTCATATACACAAGGGTCATGACGGAACGGTGGTACTGTTGAGGGGCAGAGGGTATATGATGATGGAGAAACGACGCATTGAATTTCATGCCGGCGACACGGTTTTTATCCCTCGGGCCGCGCCCCATTACTTCGTCAATACGCACGATAGTGCCAGTGTAGCGCTCGTCATCTTCTCTCCGCCTTTTGACGGCAAAGATACCATTCCGATCCCGCTGCCGTAGCCGTGCGTCCTGCCTGTGCTGCGCCGCTTTAACTTTGGGTAGTGGTTAGGTTTATTTTTTTTTCGTGGTATCTATCAAGAATTGTGCGCGGATAATTGCCCTGAACGTCAAGCTTGCACAGCGAATTCAATGTCAAATCACCTGGGTTTAGCGCTGCTCTCGGCTTTGTTGATTGCCGGGCCTTATTTGGCGCCGGCGATGTACCCCTTTGCCTGGATCGCCTTCGTTCCACTTTTTTTTATCCTTGGTCAAGTACCCGGTTGGCGTCACGCTTTTTTCCACGGCTGGGCCATCGGCTTTATCACGCAAATCTTCGGCTTTTATTGGCTGGTCTATACGATCAGCGTCTTTGGTGGTTTCGGATATCCGCTGAGTATCGTGATTTTTGTGCTCTATGCGTTGCTCCACGGGCTGCAGCTCGCTATCTTTGCGGCCCTGGTCAAGGCCTGCGGCCCCGGTCCTATCGGTTTGTTCCCGCCGTTGTTCTGGGTCGCCCTGGAGTTCTGGTTCCCATTGCTTTTTCCGTGGTACCTGGCGAACAGCCAGAGCTCGTTTTTGCCTTTCATACAGACAGCGGATCTGGTTGGCCCGTATGGCGCCAGTTTCATCATCATGTGGTTTAACGCTGTAGCTCATGAGGCGTTTCGCTCGTGGACACACAACTTGGCGGTCCCATGGCGGTCGGCAGTGCTGGTCATTATGGTTGCTGCGGCATCTTTCTCCTACGGTGCTGTCAAGCTCGGTCGGATTGACGCGGATCTCGCGGCGTCGCGCCAGCTCCGAGTGGCGGCGGTTCAAGGTAATATCGACGTTGACCTGAAATGGGATCCGGCAAGAGCAAAGCAGAACCTGGAAACTTACCGCGACCTGAGCAGACAAGCGGATGGAGTGCCGCTGGTGATTTGGCCCGAAACCGCAATTGAAGAATGGGTACCGGAAAACATAGCAGCCCTTCCGGCGGAATTCATGCCGCCTCTAAACTCACCCGATTTCCATTTTATCTTCGGCGCCAGGGGGTTTCGCGGCCGCTTCATGGGCCCTGACTTCAAGGCATTTAACAGCGCTTTTTTGACCGATGCTCAGGGAACTGTGCTGAGCTTCTATCATAAACAGGTTTTGCTCGCCTTCGGTGAGTACATGCCCTTTGCTTCCATTCTCTCAAGGCTGCCCGGTGTGCCTTTCGCCGACGGTTTTACCCCCGGCGACGGGCCGCGTTCCTTTGAGCTTCCGGGAAACGTCCGAATTGCCCCGCTGATCTGCTACGAGGATCTGCTGCCGGGAGTGGGGCGCGCGTTCGTGAGGGAAAAGCAAGCTAACTTGCTGGTCAATCTGACCAACGATGCCTGGTATGGACGAACCGTGGCACCTTGGCAACATGCACGGCTTGCCCAATGGCGCTCGATCGAAACTCGACGCACCCTGCTTCGCGTTACCAACACGGGAGTGACCACGGTGATTAACGCCAAGGGCGAGATCCGGGAGTCCGTTCCAATTTTTGTCCCGGCCGTGCTTGAAGTGAACGTCGAGCTCCTCGAGGGTGAAACCTTTTACGTCCGTTTCGGTGATTGGTTTGCCTGGCTCGTGACGCTTACAGCCGGCCTCGCTGTGATGGTCACCTATCTCTACGGGAGACGCGGCGATTGGAGGGTGTAATCGGTTTGCCACTATCGCCAGTTCCCTGTTAAGGATACACCCTATGAAACAACCGATACGCATCGAGGCTCAGATGTTTTTTGGCGCGGCAGCGGCAATCGGTATATTTGCCGGCGCCCGGCTTCTCAACGGCCGGAGGAAATCGTGAACCGCGGCGCTGACACAGCAGCAACGCCACGACCGAGTTTGTCGGTGGTCGACGGCTGCGCAATTATTGTCGGCATCGTCGTTGGCGTCGGCATTTTTCGCCTGCCCCCTCTGGTCGCCGGAAACGTCGACAGCGGTACGCTTTTTCTCCTGCTGTGGGTGGCAGGGGGCCTGATCTCGCTTGTAGGCGCGCTAGTTTACTCGGAGCTTGCTTCCGCCTTTCCCAGCGCCGGTGGCGAGTATCATTTTCTGACGCGCGCCTACGGGCACTCCGCTGGCTTCCTTTTCGCCTGGGCGCGCATGACCGTGATGCAGACAGGCTCCATTGCTCTCGTAGGGTTCGTATTCGGCGATTATGCGAGCGAGCTACTGTCACTGGGGCCGTACAGCGCTTCAATCTACGCGGCGGCGGCCATCATCGTGCTGACCGCGCTCAACGTCTTCGGTTCCTCGCAGGGGAAGTGGACTCAGAACTTGTTGGCCTCGGTGATAATCGTCAGTTTGCTGGCGGCGGTCGGTGCCAGCCTGAGCTTGGCGCCGCCGCTTCCCGCTGAGCCTATGACCGATCGGACGGCGACCATTGGTCTGGCGATGATCTTCGTCCTGCTAACCTATGGGGGATGGAACGAGGCAGCCTATCTGTCCGGTGAAATCCGGGATGTGAGCCGCAACATGGTGCGTGTGCTGCTGATCGGCATTAGCATCGTGACCGGACTTTACCTGCTCGTGAACTACACTTATCTGCGGGTACTCGGGCTCGAGGGCATGCGAGCCAGCCAGGCGATCGGTGCCGATTTGCTGCGCGTGACGGTAGGAGAGGCCGGCGCGGTTCTTCTTAGCGCCATCATTGTCGTCGCCGCGCTCAGTACCATCAATGCCACGATCTTCACCGGCGCCAGGACAAATTACGCGCTCGGGCGCGACTTTTCTCTCCTCGGTTTTCTCGGCCGCTGGAAAGCCCGTGGCGAGACGCCCGCCAACGCGCTCTTGGTGCAGGCGGCGATCGCGCTTGTACTGGTGCTGCTGGGGACCGCGCTCGCACGCGGTGGAGTCGCGACCATGGTCGAGTATACGGCGCCCGTGTTTTGGTTTTTTTTCCTGCTTTCCGGCATCTCGTTATTTGTGTTGCGCTGGCGCGCGCCAGAGGTTTCGCGGCCCTTTCGGGTGCCGCTTTATCCGTTGACGCCGTTGCTTTTTTGCGCATTTTGCGTGTTCATGTTGCATTCGAGTCTGGCCTATACGGGAACCGGAGCTTTTGTCGGTGTTGCGGTCTTGTTGGTAGGGGTGCCGGTGTTGGTGGTGGCGCGACGCCGGAGATCCATGGAAGCAACGGCCAAGAATGACCGATGAAACCAGAGGGACAGAGAAGGGCATTTAATTTCGCCCAAGCAGCGCGGCTACGCCACAACCAAACAGAAACGGATAGCTCACCGAAGGTCCCGAAGAGCCCAGCGTGGCAGAACCGCAACCAAGGGAGAAGCAGATTGTTTCACCACGAAGGCCCGAAGAGCGCGAAGGAAGAAAGCATTTTTCGAAACTCTTTATCCGAACTTCGTGTCCTCCTTAGAAATGGGATTTGAGGTGGGGCCATATAATTGCCGTCCCCTGGACACCGGCTGTCATTCTGAGGAGCGCTGCGACGAAGAATCTGCTTGTTCGTCGGTCAGCGGTCCTCGGTCGTCGGTCATTCAAAAGCAGATCCTTCACGGAGTTTATCCTGAGCTTTGCCGAAGGATTCAGGATGACAGTCCTGCGGTGGTGGGAGAGATGACAGTCGTGGGGCTACTTTCATTGTATGTGGGCGAGCGTAAGATCATGAATCGCTTCGTGGTGAGGTGCTATCTTCAACTTAGAAGCGGTGGTTCGAAAAAATTTACGTCGGCTGCAATGTCAGGGATGAGAACTTAGATGGTAAGGATCACGAAAGTTTACACGCGCACCGGCGACAAGGGCGAGACCGGTCTGGTCGGTGGCAAACGAGTTCCCAAAGATACGCCCCGGATCGAGGCGTACGGGACAATTGATGAGCTCAACTCCGTCGTGGGCATTGCGCGCGCGTTTAATCAAGAAAAGCTCAACGAGAGTAAAGCCCACCAATATGTGGATATTGTCCTGCGGCGTATTCAAGACGAGCTGTTCGATCTCGGCAGCGAGTTGGCGACACCGCCGGAATTCTTCAGGGAGGGCATGTACCAGGTGGGCGAGCGCGAGGTTAAGAATCTGGAGCAGCTGATGGATGACTGCCAGAAGGATCTGGAGCCGTTAAGATCCTTCGTTCTTCCGGGAGGAGGAAGAATCGCCGCTTACCTGCATCAATGCCGTACTGTGTGCCGGCGAGCGGAGCGGGAGATCCTCAGGCTTGGGCGCGCCGAGGAGTTGAGCGAGTGGCCGCTAAAGTACGTCAATCGTCTGAGCGACTTGTTCTTTGTTTTGGCCCGTTGGATCAGTAAGCACTCCGGTGAAGAGGAATATCTCTGGCAGAGGGGATTGGCACAAAAGCCGCGCAAGAAGTGAAATAAGATAGACGACGGTGAAGGATAGCGATCGAAGATTGAGGCTGGAAGATAGAGGATCGCGGATCGAAGGTAGAGTCGTGTTAAAGAGGGAGGTGGCATGGGTCTTTTGGATGGAAAACGGGGCGTCATCTTTGGCGTGGCGAATGATCGCAGCATCGCCTGGGCGATCTCTGAAACGTTTCATGGAGAAGGCGCTGAACTGGCGTTTACTTATGCCGGAGAGGTCCTGGAAAAGCGGGTCCGTCCCCTCGCGCAGAGTATCGGCGCCAAAATCATATTGC
Organism: uncultured Syntrophobacteraceae bacterium; assembly: GCA_964410485.1. Lineage (GTDB taxonomy): Bacteria > Desulfobacterota > Binatia > UBA9968 > UBA9968 > CAYPHJ01. Next base: position 24,552 of record CAYPHJ010000035.1, on the reverse strand, counting down.
CGTGTGACGTGACCAAAGATGAAGAAGTCGAGCGCGTATTTTCGACATTGAGCCGGGAGTGGGGCTCGCTTGACATTTTGGTACATGCGATTGCCTTTGCCAACAAAGAGGACCTGTCGAACCCGTATCTACAGACGAGCCGGCAAGGCTTTCAGCTGGCAATGGACGTAAGCGCCTATTCGTTGGTGGCGCTGGCGCGCCATGCAGCGCCATTGATGGAAGGTAGAAAAGCCGCAATTCTGACGTTGACATACATGGGCTCAGAGAAGGTGATTCCGAACTATAATGTCATGGGTGTCGCCAAGGCAGCCCTGGAGGCGAGCGTGCGCTATCTCGCACACGACCTCGGCCCGAAAGGCGTTCGCGTCAATGCCATTTCCGCCGGGCCGATCAGGACCCTGGCAGCTGCTGGCATTTCCGGCTTCAAAGACATGCTGCATTATGTCAGCGAGCGTGCTCCGCTCAAACGCAACATTGAGGCCGAGGAGGTGGCAAAGGCAGCCCTTTATCTGGCCAGTGACTGGAGCAGCGCCGTGACCGGCGAAGTCTTGCATGTCGATGCCGGCTACAACATTATGGGGATGTAACACGAAGCGGGGTCTCGAGTTGCGAGTCCAAGGTCTCAGGTTGACCTGGGACACGAGACTCGAACGCCACGACAGGAGAGTTTTTTATGGGTATTAAAGAGATTACACCGCAAGAGGCGCACGATATGCTCACCAACGATTCGCAGGCAGTGTATATCGACGTGCGCACGGTCCGTGAGTTTGAAGCTGGCCACCCTCAGGGAGCTGTTAACATTCCATTTGCGCTTCCGGATCCGGCGCGCGGCATGGTTATGAACCCGGACTTCGTCAAAGTTGTGGAGAATCACTTTTCCAAGGGGAAGAAGATTGTCGTGGGGTGTCAGGCGGGTCCCCGCTCGAATGCGGCTGCAGGGTTGCTGCAGCAGGCAGGCTATGAAGACGTATCAAACATGATCGGTGGCTTCGGGGGCATGCGGGACCCTACGGGAAGGATCATTGCCCCAGGATGGTCCAGCCTGGGATTGCCGGTAAGCAGCGAGAATGGCGACGGGGTGAGCTACGAATGGCTTGCGGTAAAAGCCCGCGGCTAAGAGCATAGTGCAAAACGCAACGTGGAGCACGCGAGCGACCGAATTTTTGCGCTAGTTACGTAGTCAGCCAAGCCTTAGTCGAGGCTCGCGCGCCATGGGCTATACTCTTTGCGACGCCAGCCATGAATGACCGACTGTATTTTAAACAGCTCGAGCTCGGGCCGATGCAGAACTTTGTCTATCTGATCGGTTCCATGGAAACGCGAAAAATCGCCGTCGTCGATGCCGCATGGGAGACTGACGCGATCCTCAAACGCGCATCCGAGGATGACATGGAGATCACGCATGCCTTGGTGACCCATACACACCCCGATCATGTGGGCGGGCGTTTTGCCGGCATGGAGATCGACGGGGTTACGCAGCTCCTCAACAAATGCAAGGCAAAGGTCGTCGTACACAAGGCCGAAGCAGAATTCTTAAAGGGACTGTCGCCCTCTGATGTCATCAAATCGAAGAGCGGCGACAGAATTAACGTGGGCGGGATGGAGATCCAACTCCTGCACACTCCCGGCCATACGCCAGGCTCGCAGTGTTTTTTGATTGATAACCTATTGGTTTCCGGAGATACGCTTTTTATCGGGTCGTGTGGGCGCGTCGATTTACCCGGCAGCAATCCAGAACAGATGTACTACAGCCTGACACAAAAACTGATGGCTCTGCCGGACGAAACCGTCTTGTTTCCGGGTCACAACTACTCACAAAAACGGACTTCTACCATTGGCGACGAGAAGCGCAGCAACCCTTATGTTCAGTTTCAGTCCTTGAGCCATTTTCTCTCGGCAATGGGATACGGGTAAGCGCCTGGCGCTTACACCGCAGTTCAAAAGTTCAAATGTTCAAGGTGGGACTGGTCCTCGCTACGCGAGGAATCTCAAATTGCAGATTTCAGATTTCAAAACGGCCTCGGCCCCTCCAGGAGTCATCGTTCCATTTACAAGTATCGCTATTTTCCCCCTATGAAGGAATGGATACTCAGCGCTAGAGGAAAGTCGGGGTAGTCTTATCACATCTCGGTCCGCGCTTTACACGGCAGGAAAGCCGGTTTCTTCCCTTCATTGCCTTGCTTTTAATCTTGTTATTCGGCTAACGTGCGGTTACTCAGAAATTAACTTGTGGAGGACGCAGTGACGATTATCAGTGAATCGGTGATCAAGAGCAACACGGGAAAAGCTTTCGAGGTAAAAAAGCGCCAGACGCTGCGGGTGATTGGTGAATCCACCGCTGATTTTGTCGTGTTCAACTTGCGCAATGTGAAGGAACGCTTCGATCAAGCGCGAACGAAGGTCGATCAAGGAAAACTTTACGTCACTAAAGGCGACCTGCTCATCTCCAAGTTCAACAACGTCATGATGAGCATTGTGGAGGATACATACAAAGGCACTCATGATATGGAAAAGGGAATGTGCAGCACGTCCTTTTACAAATTATGGGGGGACCAAATCTTTAAGATTTATGGCGACGTGTGGCAAAAGCTGGGACGGCGACGCGGCGCAGCGCCGAAGCACGGCTGTTGGGAAAACTTGGCCAGGGCTTTAAGACCGTACGGAGTCGCCAAGGAAGATGTGCCGAGCCCGTTGAATATTTTTCAGACGATGGTGATTAACGCTAAGACCGGCTCGATGCGCTATTCGATGACACGCCCACGCCCCGGCGGAGACCACATGGTTTTGCGCGCCGAGATGGATTGCTTGGTGGGCATCAGTGCCTGCCCGGAAGGCGGTCGCGGCAAGGACCTGCGCGTCGTCATCTACAAGTAGCGGTTCAAGTCTGTGCCTACCGTTTGCCGTTGATGATTACGTCATCGCTGCCCGGGTCGTAGGCTCGGGTATCACGCGCCAAATCGATGCGTCTCATAACCTCGTCGGGGGCCTTGGCTTCCTTCGGAAAATCGTACGGCGGCAGCGGCTTTGTGGCATCAAAAATCAACTTCGTCTCCATGGGTCCCTTTTCCATGCGATTATGGCCATATGCCGTCGGATTGAGATGCGAGCCGATGATATTGGGAATAATTACGAGATCTCTGTCGGCTTGAAATCGCATGGCGAGGGCCCATAAGACTTGAGTTTCGTTGAACACATCAATGTCGTCATCGACGACAATGACATGCTTGATGCTGGGGTCGGTGACAAACGCCGCCAGAGCCGCTTGTTTCGGCTCTCCTTCGGCGCGTTTTTTAAGTGAGATATAGCAATGAGCCCGGGCGGCGCCCGACATGGGCATGTTTACTCCCGTCAAGCTCGGGACCGCCTCCTGGATGCGCCGGAACAAACTGCCAAGCCGCGGGGCGGCGCCGATGATATTGTGCTCGAAGTGAGCGCTGTGAATACCTTGGTAGATGGGATCTCGCCGCATTGTGATCGCCGTCACCTCGATGTACGGTTGGTCTCCTTCTTTGTAATAATAATGCGGCCACTCGCCGAAAGGTCCCTCGTACTGTCGCTTATGCGGCGGAACAATTCCTTCGATGATGATTTCGCAGCGCGCCGGCACCATCAGGTCCACGGTTTCCGCTTTGACGACTTCCAGGGGTTCACCAAGAAAAGCGCCGGCAATTTCCAGCTCCTGGCCGACTCCGGGTTGCTTGCTGACCGCCGCCATGTTCAAAGCGGGATGATGACCAATGGCAAGGGCAACTTCCATGGGCTCATTATGGTCTTCATATTCCGCCCGAACATAGTTGCCGTGATTGGCCGGATTGATCATTAACCCGAGTTGCCTCTTGCCTTGCTTTTGGTGGCGGTAAATGCCCACGTTGACCGCCTTCGTGCCGCGCTCTTTACAAATCATCGCTGCGGCGTTGACGTACTTCCCCGCGTCGCCCTCGTTGTGCGCGAGAATGGGCAGCAAGTCGAGATTGGCGTCCGCGCCTTTCAGGATGACTTCCTTGACTGGCGCATCTTTGGCCGAGACTTCCTTCACTGGAACAGGATGATGTTCCCTGGAGGCGAGGTCTTTGACCATTTGAGGCGCGCTCGGGGAGCCCAGAGCCAGCGCGAGCCGGTCGTACGTCGCGCCCAGGTTGATCACCAGCGGGATCTTCGAATCCTTGACATTCTTGAAGAGAACAAGCGGAAACTTATTGTCGCGTTCAAACTTCTCGACGATCGCGCACACCTCGTAGCGCGGATCCATCTCGCGATCGACCACGACAACGTCTTTCGGCCTTTTTTCGAGCAACTCGTCCAAATAAGTACGCAAGTCCTTGGGCATAATCGCACCTCCGTTTGTTTTCGTCTGTTGCGGAACGTAGTGGGCAGGTTTCGAACCTGCCCACTACTGTATCCTGTAATTGCACTACGGCTGTCAAGAACGCGGGTTGGCTTGACAGGTTTCTTCTGTTCTTCTAACACTGGCGAAGACCCTCACCCTTCCCTCGATTACGAGGGCGAGGGTAAATAGGTAAGTCGAAAAGGCAGCTACACGGACAGCTGAGGCGTCTCCTCCTGGGAGGGCAAGGGTGAGGGTAGTTAGCGAGCCCGCGATGCGTAACTTGCCTGTAAAGTGGGGTCTGAGCCTGCCGAACCGGGGAGTCCTCTTTGGCCTGACGACCATCGACACGATTCTCGATGCCGCGGTGCTCGCGGAGCAGTCAAACGTTTTCGAGTCGGTCTGGTTTGGCGACAGCCTCATCCACAAACCTCGTGTTGAGTCAATCGTGATGCTCAGCGCTGTAGCGGCTCGGACGCAGAGCGTCAGACTGGGCGTCATTTGCATGGCAAGCTTTCCAGTGCGCCACCCGGTGCTCTTGGCGATTCAGTGGGCAAGTCTCGATCAACTCTCAAAAGGTCGGAGCATCCTGGGAGTATGCATCGGCGGCGGGCATGAGGGTGAGTTGCGAGCTTTTGGCGCCAAGAAAGAGCAGCGCGTGGGCCGATTGACCGAAGGAATCCAGCTCATCCGAAGCATTTGGAGCGAGGGAGAACTCAGGCATCAGGGCACTCATTATAACCTGGAGGGATACCGAATCGTGCCCAAACCGGTCCAGCAGCCATGCCCCATCTGGATCGCCGTCAGCCCCGATCGCGCAGTCGTGGGCGACAAAGGAATCGAGATCGCCATGAGGCGAGTGGCAAAGCTGGCCGACGGTTACATCACCATGGCGGTGCCCGCCGATGACTTTCGCCGCCGCCTGGAACTCATTGAGAGGTGCGCTCACGAGGCAGGGCGTGACTTGAGCCGCTTCGAAGTGGCGATTCACGGCATGGTCAATATCAACGACAATCGCAAAGCGGCGCTCGAGGAGTCGCGCTATTACTTTAACCACTATTATGGTCCGGGATATCCATCGGAAGAGCTGCTCAAGATTTGGCTTGCGCATGGACCCCCGGAGGAGTGTGCGAGAATGATCCGCAGTTGGATCGAAATGGGGATTACCACGCCCGTGCTGCGTTTCACATCGCGCAACCAGTTAGGCCAGATGGAGCGATTCGTCCAAGAGGTGCTGCCGCTGTGCGGTTGTTGAGTGACGGCGCTACCATTGATAAAGGTACGGGTGTGTCGCACTTCAATTGAATGCCGAGGGACAATCCATGTTTGAAGATCTTAGAGGTTTCTTGACGCATCTCGAAAGCCAGCGGCAACTCCTGCGGGTCACTGAACCCGTGGACGTCAAATATGAGATCGCTGCCGGCATGCGCAAAACTTCCGACATCGAGGGGCCAGCGCTACTTTTTGAGAACGTAAAAGGCTACCAGGGGTGGCGCGTCCTGGGCGGTTTGTTCGCGACACGCAAGCTGGTGGCGCTGGGGCTCGGCGTGCCTCAGGAACAGATGCTCGAACGATACCTCACGTTGGAAGACAAGCGTATCCCGCCGGAGGTCGTTGCCAGCGGTCCGTGCAAAGAAATAAAATGGACCGGCTCTCAGATAGATCTCGCCAAATTGCCGATAGTGACCCACGCGAGCAAAGATTGCGGTCCGTACATCACCATTGGCATACAAGTCGGCAAAGACCCCGACACCGGCATTCGAAATATGTCGATTCACCGCATGCTCGTTCTCGGCAAGGATCGGCTGTCGCTCTGGGCCCCAGCCGATCATCACCTGGGGCGAATGATTTTGATGGCTGAGGAGAAAAACAAAGGTTTGGAAGTCGCCACCGCCATCGGTGTCGAGCCGGCGATAGTCATCGGCTCGCAAGCTCGAGTTCCATTTGGAATCGATGAGTTCCACATCGCGGGTGGATTGCGCGGCGCCGCCGTGAAATTGACCAAATGCGAAACCATTGACGTTGAGGTGCCGGCAGCGGCTGAGATCATCATCGAAGGCGTGACGGTTGCGGGCGAGCGTGTCGCGGATGGGCCTTACGGCGAATATCCGGGTTGCTATAGTGACGCAAAGCAAGCGCCGGTGGTGAAGGTCACGGCGATAACCATGAGGCAAAACCCAATCTATCAAACCGCACTTACGGGCATGCCGGTGACGGAAAATCACACGCTGATCGAATACGGAAACGCTGCGGTAGTCTATCGCGAGGTGAAGAAAGTGGTCCCGGAAGTACGCGGCGTCAACATGACTCCAGGCGGCACCTTTCGCCACCACGTGGTCGTATCGATCAAGAAACGCGCCGAAAACGAGGGACGCAACGTCATCCTTGCGCTCCTTTCGATGGGTATCGGGCTGAAGCAAGTCATCGTGGTGGACGATGACATTGATCCATTCGATCCGAAGCAAGTCGACTGGGCAATGGCCACGCGATTTCAGGCGGATAAAGACGCAATCATCATTCCACGCATTGCTTGCTCCACTCTGGATCCCTCTTGTCCGGAAAACCGCGTGACGGCAGGTCTAGGAATCGACGCCACCGCCCCGATGAAGGAGCGCTGGCGTTTTGAAAAAGTCGAAATCCCGGGAGTAGACAAGGTCAAGTATATTTAGTTCAAGGTTCAAAAGTTCAATAGTTCAAGGTAAAGACAAAACTCTGGCGGACGCGAATTCGCTGTTAGAAACATTGAACTTTTGAACCTTTGAACATTGAACAAGCGAAGCGAGTCTATGAAGAACTTTGATTATCTCGAACCGACGACGGTTGCAGAAGCCTGCGCCCTGCTTAAAGAGTATCGCGGCGAGGCGAAAATATTCGCCGGCGGATCTCATCTGACGATTCTAATGAAGCAGGCGCTGTACCAGCCCAAGACACTGGTTAATATAAAAAAAATCGCCGAGCTCAAGGGAATACGTTTCGCTGTCATCGAGGGTCTGTCCATCGGCGCCCTTGTCACCCATCGCGAAATCGAGACCTCGGCTGTGGTCAGAGAAAAATTTCCGGTCCTGTGCGAGGCCGAAAAAGAGGTTGCCAACATCCGCGTGCGCAACATGGGAACCATCGGCGGTAATCTTGCCTCAGGTGAGCCGCTAACGGATCTAGCGCAGATTTTGATCTCCCTCGATGCCGTAGCGAAAATTACCGGCGCCACGACGAACCGCACGATCGCTCTGGAAGAGCTCTTTGTCGATTTTTATCAGACGAGCCTAGCGGATGACGAGATATTGACGCACGTCGTTATACCCCCACCGCCGCCCCGAACCGGTGTCGACTACATCCGCTTTTCCAGCAGCTCAGTAGTCGATAAGCCTTCGGTCGGCGTGTCGGTTCGGATTTCTTTAGAGAGCAGCAACGGAGCCTGCCGGTCCGTGCGCATCGTGCTTGGTTGTGTCGGAGCGACGCCGGTCAGGGCGCGCGAGGCCGAGGCGCTCCTTACGGGGAAGAATGCCACCGCGGAATTGATCGGGGAAGCAGCGGTTATTGCGGCTCAGGAATGTAGCCCCGTTAGCGATCTCCGCGGTTCCGAAAAATATAAACGCGCCATTGTGCGCACGCTCGTCAAACGTGCGGCGCTTAAGGCGTATGAACGCGCTAGGAAGGATTAGAATGAATTGCGGATTTACGTAGCCCGGCAAAAGCCGCAACCAAAGTAAAACAGAGATCTCACCACGAAAGTCACGAAGAGCACGAAGGAAGAAAGTTTTCGAAACGCTTTATCCGAACTTCGTGTGTTTCGTGGTGTTGATGATATTTGCGCATGCTTGCGGCGGGAATGCGAGGGAAAAATCAACTGAATGGCAGATTCGCGGGCATGATGGAACCGACGAGATCTTAAGATCATGAAGAAATCTATTTCACTCAAGATCAACGGCATCGAGCGCAATGCTGAAGTCGAGGCGCGCACCACGCTCCTCGATTTGGTGCGCGACGAGTTCAATCTCATTGCAGCCAAATTGGCCTGTGACATTCAAGTCTGCGGTGCTTGCACGCTGCTCGTTAACGGGCAGCCCGTAAGCGCCTGCTCGATGCTGGCGCTGGACGCGGATCAGTGTGAGGTTTTGACGCTGGAAGGCCTCGGGCAGAGAAACTCACTGCATCCGCTGCAGCAAGCTTTCATGGAACTGGGAGCGCTACAGTGCGGCTATTGCACGTCCGGATTTATTCTCACGGCCAAAGCCTTGCTGGACGAGTCTCCACATCCGACCGACGAGCAGATCAAAGATTACCTGGCGGGCAATTTCTGTCGTTGCGGCTGTTATCCAGAAATCGTGCAAGCGATCAGAAAAGTGGCGAACGAATCGTGATCGTGGCTCGTGCTCGTGCTCGATAAACAAACTCGAACACGCACAACGGGAAGGAAATTATTCGGGGAATTCGATGGAAACGACAATCATCGGTCAATCGGTTCAGCGTTTGGACTACGAAAGCAAGGTCACGGGTAAAACCCAGTATCTCGCCGACATAAAGATACCGGGTATCTGCCACGGCAGAATCTTGCGCAGCCCGCTGCCCCATGCCCGGTTGAAAACAATCGACGCTTCAGCGGCGCTCAAACTGCGCGGTGTCCTGGCTGTCATCACCCGAGACGATATTCTTCACGACGAGGGGATCGAGCCTTATTACGGTCCCGTATTCAAGGATCAAACCCTGGTCGCTGTCGAAAAGGTTCGCCACGTGGGTGATCCTGTTGCCGCGGTCGCAGCGCTCGATGAGGACACGGCAGAACAGGCGTTGCGCTTGATTGATGTCGAGTATGAGGAGTTGCCGGCTGTTTTGGACGTCGAGGAAGCGTTAAAAAATGGGGCCACGTTGGTCCATGACTCCATTAAATTACCGAGCTCCGGGTTCGCGGACCTTGCCGAGCTGAAGCCCGTGGATGGCACCAATATTTGTACGCACTTCAAGCTCGACCGTGGTGATGTGAAGAAGGGATTTGCCGAGGCAGATCACGTGTTTGACGACACCTTTACCCTGCCGGCAACGCAGCACAGTTTCCTCGAGCCCCATGCGTCTATTGCTTCTGTGGATCCTGGCGGGCGCATCACGGTCTGGGCGACGACACAAAATCCATTTGTCGTACGGACGCAGCTGTCCAACATCTTCAAGGTGCCCGTGTCGAAGGTCCGCGTTATCGTTCCCTATCTCGGCGGCGGCTACGGCGGGAAAGTTTATCCGAAGGTCGAGCCGATAACGGTTGCGCTGGCGTTGAAGGCAGGACGGCCGGTGCGCGTCGTGCTGTCGCGTGAGGAGGTGTTTTACACCATCACGAAACATGCGGCGGTGATCCGGATGAAAACGGGCGTCAAGAAAGACGGAACACTCGTGGCGCGAGAATGTGAGATCTACCTCGATACCGGAGCTTACGCCGAGATTGGACCCCGGGTGGCAAAAAAATCGGGTTATACGGCCGCGGGACCCTACCGTATCCCAAATTTGAAGATCGATTCTTACTCGATCTACACCAACAAGCCTCCGGCCGGGGCGTTTCGCGGTTTCGGTGTCTCGCAATCGGCATGGGCGGTTGAATCTCAGATGGACATTATTGCCGCGGCGTTGAAGATCGATCCGATCGCGATCAGACTGAAGAACGGGTATCAGGAAGGCGATCGATTTGTAACCGAAGAACGGCTCAGCAGCATTGGCCTGGAAAAGTGCGTCAAAGAGGTTGCGACGTCCATCGGCTGGGACTCGACTACGTTCAAAAGTTCAAAGGTTCAAGGTTCAACGACGGACAGCGTCCGGCGCGGCAAAGGGGTGGCGTGCATGATCAAGGCGACGATAACGCCCTCGATTTCGTGCGCCGTGGTCAAGCTCAACGAGGACAGCAGCCTGTCAATTTACACTGGCACGGTCGAAATGGGACAGGGATCCGAAACGGTGTTGGCACAGATCGCTGGAAAGGAGCTGGGACTCCCGTTGGAAAAAATCCAAGTTTTGGGCATCGACACCGATGTTGTCCCCTATGACCTCACGACCTCATCGAGCCGGTCGACATTTCACATGGGTAAGGCGGTGCAATTGGCCGCGCAGCACATTCGCAGTCAGTTGAAAGACATTGTCGTAAAAGAATACGGCGTTCCAGAAGATCGAGTAAATTTCGCTGACGGCAAGATACGACTGCCCGAGGCGGCTCTGGATTACTCCGAAGTCATGTTCAAGCATTTCGGCATGTGTGGCGGGACGCTGGTCGGGGATGGCCAAGTAAAGACTTCGGTCAAAGACGAGCATGGTGAGAAGATCACGTCCGCTTTCTGGTTTGTCGCCGCCGGCGGCGTGGAGGTCGAAGTTGACGGCGAGACCGGAAAGGTGAAGTTGCTCAAGTATGCTACCGCAGTAGACGTCGGGACGGCGCTGAACCCTTTAGGGTGCCGCCAGCAGCTCTCCGGCGCGGCGATCACCGGCATTGGGCAGGCTCTTTTCGAGGAGATCGCCTACGATAATGGTCAACTTATCAATCCCAATCTGGTCGACTATATCTTGCCGTCTTTAGGCGATATGCCTGCCGTCATCGACTCCATTTGTGTCGAAGTGCCGCACCCAAACGGTCCCTTCGGCGCCAAAGGAATCGGCGAAAGCGCGCTGATTCCGGTTGCACCTGCCATCGCGAACGCGGTTTTTGATGCAGTTGGCGTTCGTATAAAGGATCTGCCCATAAAAGCGGAGAAGATATACCTGGCGCTGGAAGAAGCGGCGGGGGGAAAGGATAGCCCGGACTAGTGGAGTAACGGAGTAACGGAATAATGTATCATAAAACCCAATACTCCAGCATTCCAGTACTCCAACACTCCATTTCACGAGCCCCAATGGCTGTAGGTCGGATATGGCCAATGGCGGTTGGTCTTTACGTGGCAGCCGGTTTGTCTATCGGCTGCAACACCGAAATTCTCGAGAAACAAGCGCAACAGATCAAGGAGCAGCAGGTCGAGATCATGCGCCAGCGCCAGGAAATCGAGGCGCTTGTAACCGCGCAACAACTCGAAGAGCAGAAGCGGCGAGATTGTAGTCGCGCCTTTCGCGACTTTTTCGAGAGGGCGCACCAGGCCAAGGTCTCCGAGACAGCCATCGGTCTTTATCGTCAGGGGCTGTCGCTTTGTCCTGACGACGATGTCGCCCATTATGAGCTGGGCAAAATCCTTGCCGACCAGGGCCGTTTGGCGGAGGCGGAGACAGAGTTCGAGGCGGCGCTAAAGCTCAACCCGGATTTTGGCGAGGCCAGGAATCGGCTCGACGCGATACGAAAAAGGTAGATAATGGAAGATGGAGGATCGATCGGCATCCTTCCGGGTTGCGCACCGGGTAACAGGAGACGACCATGAAGATAAGACTTGCTGTCGCCACGTTGGTAGTTATCCTGAACGCCATCTCCCTTTATGCTCTCGACTTGGATGAAAAAAAGATCGTGGATATGACGTACGCTTTCAGCCACGCCACACACCACTGGCCGACAGCCAAAGCCTTCAGCCTGGAGCGTGTTGCCGAAGGACGCGCGCCAGAGGGCTTTTGGTACTCCTCTTATAATTACGCTGGTTCGGAACACGTGGGAACGCACCTCGACGCGCCGTTTCATTTCGCTGAGGGAAAATGGACTACGGACCAAGTCCCCCTGGCGCAAACCATTGGCCCCGCCGTCGTGATCGACGTCCGGCGGCAAGCTAAAGCGGACCGGGATTATCTGCTGAGCGTCGCCGACATTCGGGATTGGGAGAAAGAATACGGTCGCATTCCCGACGCCAGCATCATTCTTGTGCACAGCGGCTGGGGCAGACACTGGGGAAATCGCAAGGCCTATTTCGGAACGGCCTGGCCGGGCGATGTCACCAATCTTCATTTCCCGGGTGTGTCCAGGGAAGCCGCGGAGTTTCTCGTCAAACAGCGTGCCCTCAAAGCAATCGGGATCGATACAGCAAGCATCGATTATGGTCCATCTCGTGAGTTTATTGCGCATCGCATTTTCGGCGAGGCGAATATCCCGATATTCGAAAATGTTGCGGCCCTCGAGCGATTGCCCCCCAAGGGAGCGACGGTATTTGCCATCCCAATGAAGATTAAAGGTGGTAGCGGCGCCCCGCTGCGGATTTTCGCCATCCTTCCATGAGCCGGAAAAAAGGCGTTCCAACAGTTCCAATCGTTCCAGCCGTTCACAATCATTAGTCGCTTCGAACCGAAAGACGTTAAAGCAAAGTGTGCTCGCGAGCGGCGCTTTGCTTTGAGAACACCAACGTTCGCTCACACGCAGTCATGGGTAGTGGTTCACTACCCAGTCATGCTTTCGCTTTACCATGAGACAAGTTATAAGTGATCACCATTTTTTATGGAGGGAAAGGATTATGAGAGAAGTCGGTAGTGGATTAGAGCAGCTGGGAGTTGTTTTGGTCGCCGTAATCCTACTGACGCTCTGTTCAGGTTCAGGCATAGCCGCTGAGGCTCCAGAGCCGGCGTGGAAGACTACGGCACCGCTGGCGGCCGCCGGTGCTCCCGTTCTGACGTTGGATGAAGCGGTCGATACGGCGCTGGTCCATCATCCGAATCTGAGAGCCGCCAGGGAGCGGATCGGAGCCCAACAAGCGGTCGTGGACCAACAGGTGTCTGCGTATTATCCGGTTGTCAATTGGATCAACCAGTACCGCAGCAACCAAGTCGGCGCCACGGATCGCGTGGCGGAAACCTACTTGAGCTCGGCTAACTTCAGCATGACTCTATACAACTTCGGCAAGCGAGAGGGCGCTGTAGAGACGGCGCGCGAGACTTTACAAGCCGTCGGCTACAATTACGATACGGTACTTGACGTTGTCGTCCTCGGCGTCAAACAGGCTTACTATGGCTATCTCCAGGCTGCGGCGATTGTTACGGTGAGAGAAGAGACCGTTAGAAGCCGTGAGCTCCTGGTGCGCCAGGCACAAGGATTCTACGAAGTAGGCACCAGAGCGCGAATCGACGTGGTACGAGCCGAGTCAAATCTTTATGCCGCGCAAGCAGACCTCATTGCTGCTCAGAACGCTGTTAAGATCGCTTGGGCCAACCTTAAAAACGCCATGGGGCTAAGGGAACTGCCCGAGCGACCCGTGGCGGAAGAGGCGACGATACCGACCATTCCGTACACGTTGGAAGCGGCGCGCGAGATTGCCTATGTGTCGCGGCCCGAGTTGAAAAGTTTCGAGGCGCAAAGAAGAGCCCAGGATCAGGCAATCGCAACGGCCAGACGCGGACATCTGCCTGACCTCGTTTTTGACGCCAGCTATTTCGGCCGCCGCGATACGGCCCCGTTGCACTCGGCCTGGTCGGTTCAACTGAGTTTCGTTATTCCGATTTTCGACGGATTTCGCACAACCAATCGAGTCGAGGAAACCTTGCGCAACTATCACGTCATCCGCGCCCAAGAAGAGCAGCAGAGGCAACTCGTTGCTCTGGATGTTGAGCAGAGCTATCTTAGGCTCGTCGAACTGGACGAGCGAATCAAGGCCAATGAGGCCGCCGCGGCAGCAGCCAAAGAGAACCTTGATTTGGCCACCGGGCGGTATCAGGTCGGGGTCGGCTCGATCATCGAGGTGACCGATGCCCAGACCTTGTATACCGACGCGCAGACGACTTATATTCGCGCGATTTACGACTACCGAATCGCCCATGCGCAGCTCGCACGGGCTGTTGGGCGATAACCTGCGTTTGTGTTATAGGCTGGTCGAATGAGTCGGGACCCATGAGGGAGTCTCCATGAGACGTTCTTTTTGGATTATTATGTTGGTGGTGGTGTTGGGAGGCTTTGCAGGCTGGCAACAGCTTTCATCCTGGTCCGTAACCCAATCCTCGACAGCAACGCTTACTCAAGAAAAAGTTGCAATCTCGGAAACGCAACCGCGCGGCGGCAGTCCAGGTCGACCCGGGCGGCAAGGGCGCGGGGGTGGAGGGCGCGAAGCCGTGCCGGTCCTACTCGCGAGGGCGGAACAGAAAGCGGTGCCGATTCAGATTCGGGCCGTCGGGAATGTCGAGCCGTTTGCCACCGTGGCCGTCCGGAGTCAGGTGACCGGAGTGCTCCAGAAGGCCCATTTTAGAGAAGGGCAAACCATTAGGCGCGGCGACTTGTTGTTCACCATCGATTCGCGCCCGTTCGAAGCCGCACTGAAGCAAGCTGAAGCGGCGTTGGCGCGCGACACCGCGCAGGTACAGAATTGGCGCGAGCAGGCCCGGCGCTATGCGGAACTTCTCAAGAAGCAATACGTTTCGCAGGAGCAGTACGACCAGATCCGCGCCAACGCCGATGCCGCGGAAGCGGTGGTGCAGGCGGACCTTGCCGCGGTCGAAAATGCCCGGGTGCAACTGAGTTACTGTTACATCTATGCGCCCATCGAAGGCCAGGCGGGTGTCATGCTGGTGCACGAAGGTAATTTGGTGCGGGTTAATGATGCCTCGCCGTTGGTTGTCATTAATCAGGTCATGCCCATCTATGTGACCTTTGCCGTCCCCGAACAGCACTTGATCGACATCAAGCGCCATATGGCAACCGGCAAACTCCAGGCTCTGGCCCGGTTTGAGTCGGACGAAGGCCGAGCCGAGGCGGGCCTATTGGTGTTCATCGACAATGCCGTGGACCGTACCACCGGGACGATCAAGTTAAAGGCGGAGTTTAAAAATAGCGAAAAGCGACTGTGGCCGGGGCAATTTATCAATGTTTCCTTGATACTAAAGACGCAGCCCGACGCGGTTGTCATTCCGTCCGAGGCTGTTCAGGTGGGGCAAGACGGGCAGCATGTCTTCGTCGCCAAACCCGACGGTACGGTCGAGGTCAGGCCGGTTATCCTGAGCATGACGACTGAAGGGGTGGCGGTTGTGGCCCAGGGGCTTTCGGTCGGCGAACAGGTTGTACGGGAAGGACAATTTTTGTTGGGACCGGGCTCAAGGATAGAGGTCAAGAATGCCACCGGTAGCTCCGATGAGGATGGTGAAAACAACGCAAGGGCAAGAGGTCAGCGGAAAACGCAAGGGAAACGATCGTGAACATGTCCGGACTCTTCATTCGCAGGCCCGTCACCACCACACTGGTCATGTTGGGGATACTGATTTTCGGCTTCATGGGCTATGGAGCTTTACCCGTCAGCGATCTACCAACGGTTGACTTTCCAACCATCGTTGTCAATGCCAACTTGCCGGGCGCGAGCCCCGATACGATGGCATCCGCTGTAGCAACGCCGTTAGAAAAACAGTTTTCCAGCATAGCGGGTCTCGATTCCATCAATTCGGTCAGCACGCTGGGCCGCACGCAGATCACGCTACAGTTTAATTTGAACCGCAACATTGACGCCGCCGCACAGGACGTGCAGTCGATGATCGCCCGGGCGCAGCGCGACCTGCCGCGCGATATGCCGACACCGCCGTCTTATCGCAAAGTCAATCCCGCTAATATTTCTATTTTGCTGTTGGCCTTGACCTCGGACACACTACCCCTCTCGGCGGTCGATGAGTACGCGCAGACGATCCTGGCCCAGAGAATATCGATGGTTAACGGGGTGGCTCAGGTTGATGTCTTCGGCACGCAAAAGTACGCAATCCGCATCCAGCTGGATCCCAACCAACTGGCGGCGCGCCAGGTGGGCATCGATGAGGTTGTGAGCGCGGTCCAGCGGGGAAACGTGCAGCTCCCGGTCGGAAGCCTGGAAGCGCCGAACCGAGCTTACACACTGGTCTCTGATTCGCAGCTGAGGAGTGCAGAAGCGTTTCGCCCGCTGGTGGTCGCTTATCGCAACGGCGCACCGGTGCGTCTCGAGCAGCTGGGCAAAGTGATTGACGGCGTCGAGAACAGGCGCGTGGCGAGCTGGTACAATGGCAAGCGTGCGGTGATCCTCGGCGTTCAGCGCCAACCCGGCGCCAACGTTGTGGAAGTGGTCGATGCGGTCAAGGAGCTGCTGCCGGGGCTCAGCGCCCACATTCCCGAGTCGGTAGATCTGGAGGTGTTCTTCGATCGTACTCAATCGATTCGCGAGTCTGTCCATGACGTCCAGCTAACGCTACTTGGGACGATTGTGCTGGTCATCCTGGTGATTTTTCTTTTTCTGCGCAACGTTTCCGCAACCGTCATTCCCAGCCTGGCGCTGCCCATGTCCATCGTCGGCACTTTCGCCGTCATGTACCTGCTGGGTTACAGCATGAATAACTTGTCGCTGATGGCACTGACCTTGTCGGTGGGTTTTGTCGTCGATGATGCCATCGTCGTGCTGGAAAATATCGTGCGCCACATGGAGAAGGGCGAACGCCCCTATGTGGCGGCGGTGAATGGCGCCAAGGAGATTGGCTTCACAATCGTTTCGATGACCCTGTCTTTAGTAGCCGCGTTCATTCCAATCTTGTTTATGACGGGTATGCTCGGCCGCCTCTTGCGTGAGTTTGCAGTCACCATCTGCGTGGCGATCCTGGTGTCCGGGTTTGTCTCTCTAACTCTAACGCCGATGCTTTGCAGCCGCTATCTCCGCCCTCCCCATAACCAGAAGCATGGCAGGCTCTATCATTTTCTCGGTTATTGTCTGGATCTGATGAACCGGACCTATGAGGTCACGCTCGGCTGGGTGATGAAGCACCATGTCACCACGATGGTCGCCTCCGTTGCCGTACTGGTTGCCACCATCTATATGTTCGGCATGATCCCCAAGGGCTTTATTCCGAGTGAGGACACGGGACAGGTGCTGATCAACACAGAGGCGACGCAGGGCGTTTCCTTTGAACAGTTGCTCAAGTACCAGCAGGAGGCGGTGGCCATCGTGGCGAGAAATCCCAATGTGGATTCGTATTTTTCGAGCATTGGGGTAGGTGGAGCCAGCGTAACCGGCAATACCGGCCGAATATTCATAAAGCTCAAACCGCGCTCGGAGCGCGCGCTTACCGCAGATGAAGTCATCCGCGAGCTCCGGCCGCAGCTCACGCGTGTTCCGGGTATCCGTGTCTCGCTCCAGAACCCTCCTGCAATCCGTATCGGTGGCCGGCTGAGCCGGAGCCTGTACCAGTTCACACTGCAGAGCCCCGATTCGACGGAGCTCTACCGGCATGCTGCGTTGTTCGAGGAGAGGCTCAAAACACTGCCGGACCTGAGGGATGTCAGCAGCGACCTACAGCTCAACAATCCGCAGTTGAAAGTGGTGATTGACCGTGACAAGGCTGCCACTATGGGGATTACCGCGCAAGGCATTTCGCAACGTCAGATCGAGGAGGCCTTTTGGAACGCTTATGCGACACGGCAAATTTCCACGATCAACACGCCTAACAACCAGTATCAAATAATTTTGGAACTGGACCCGAAGTTTCAAAACGATCCTTCGGCTCTCTCCATGCTGTATATCCGATCTACCACCGGGCAAATTGCCACGGCGCAACCGATGATTCCATTAGGCTCGGTGGCCCGTATCGAATACGGGGCCGGACCGTTGACGGTCAACCACTCGGGCCAGCTTCCCTCGGTGACTCTGTCTTTTAACTTGCGTGAAGGCGTGGCCTTAGGAAACGCAGTCGACACGATCAACAGCCTGGCGCGTGACGCTCTGCCGGGAAGCGTCACGACCAGTTTTCAGGGCACGGCTCAGGAGTTCCAATCGTCCATCAAGAGCCTGTGGTTGCTTCTGGCACTGGCGGTGTTCGTTGTCTATCTGGTTCTCGGCATACTCTACGAGAGTTTTGTTCATCCGCTCACGATTCTCTCTGGTCTTCCGTCGGCGGGGCTCGGGGCTCTGGTAGCCCTGTACATGCTTGGCATGGATTTGAGTATCTACGGGTTCGTTGGCTTGATCATGCTTATCGGCATCGTGAAAAAGAACGCTATCATGATGATCGACTTCGCGCTCGACAGACAACGCAATGAGGGTAAAAGCCCGGCTCAAGCGATATACGAAGGCGCGCTGGTACGGTTCCGGCCCATCATGATGACGACAATGGCGGCGATTGTGGGTGCCGTGCCGATTGCTATCGGTTGGGGTGCAGGCGCTGAAGCGCGCCAACCTTTGGGCGTCGCTGTGGTCGGCGGGCTTCTGGTTTCACAGCTCCTGACGCTCTACATCACTCCTGTGATCTATCTCTACCTGGAAAGGATGCAGGCAGCCCTGGCTTCAATTCCCGGCAGAATGCGCGGCACGGTAGAGGAGCGGGAAGCGGCGCGGGCCGGGTTACCGCCTTTGGCGGCAGAAAATCCCGAGTGGCGCAAGCTGCCGTGATGGCTTCGCTACGCTCAGCATTTTAGATTTCAGGATCTCAGATTTCAGATTTGTCGCGCTCCCCTGCCGGTGAGATCTGAAATGTGAGATCTGCAATCGCCTCGCATCGCGAGGGGTGCTACCAGCGAAATGGGTTTAGGACTCTATCAATCTTATCAACGTCTTCCCTGATGTAATCCAGCACTCCTTTGGTCTCTTCGTCGAGGGGAGCGCTTGCAGATTTACTCCGTTCAGGCGTTTTCGGCGTGGCAGCTGGAGCCTGAGGCTGTTTGTCTCCTTTAACGATTCGGCGTGGGATCTCGCGAAATTCAGGATCCTGGGATTTTTCTGAAGTCGTGGTTTCTACGATCGGGGTCTCTGGCGATGCGGGGACTTCATTCGGGCTCAGGAATAGGGGCCCCTGCTGATCTGAGCCGAGCTTGGGCTCGAGTTCGACCTTTTGCGGCTGTTGTTTCTTAGGCGCGTTTTCTTTTATCTCGACAGGAGGAACCGGCACTGCGTATCTAGGTGGCTCGATACCTTGCCGCTTGAGCCTTTCATCAATGCTGCTCAATAAGCCGCTGGTTGCGGGGCTTTCCTGAACCTCTTGTGTTGCCGGTGTTCGGGCAACCGCGGGCGGCGGGCTACGCAACCCGGGAGCCGGTTCGGGAGGGGTGATTTCCCCGACGACTTTACCGCTTTTTTCCAGGCGCGAGTCGATATCACGAAGGAGTTGGTCTGTGTTCACGCCGGTTGAAGCTTCGGGCGCCGGCTCCGGCAAAGCTGCCGGCGGCGGCTTGATTGCTGCAACCTGCTCTTTGGTCTTGATGCCCTCATTCGCTAATGAGGCATCGATTTTTTCGACGAGCCGGCTATCGTTACTCGGCCTGGTATTGTTTTCAGTGTTTCTGGCCAGCGCTTGGGTGCCGCTGGGCGGTGTTTGTTTCTCATCGTTCGAATCGCCGGACGAGGAAAACGGGTTGATCCTATCGATCACGCGGCGAAAAAAGCCCTTTTCCTCCCCCGGCGCTTCATAAACAATATCGGTTTTCGCGATGAGCTGCATGTCTCTTAATTTCGCGATGGCCGAATCTGGTGGCGTCTCAGGAGCGGGGCCAGCCGCGGGGCGCCGATCGCGCATCAGCAACATCGCCAACGGATCGTGCTTCTCATTATTGAGTCGCGCCAGTTGATTTTTGGCTTCATCTGCAAACTTACTCTCTGGATGGTGCTGGAGCAGCGCTTCATAGGCCAGTGCCGCTTTGACGTTGTTTTTTTCTTTGCTGTAGCTTTCACCCAGGTAAAACAGGCTCTTGACCGCGGTAGGAGTGCCGGCGTATCGGCGCACGATTTCCTCAAAACGGTCCCTGGCTGCGGGATACTTTTCCTGGTTGTAATAAAAAAGAGCGATGTTGAAGTCGTGCTCGGCCAAGTACTCAATGGTTTTCACGAGCCTTGCCTTGGCATCGGCGGCGTACGATGAATTGGGATGCTCTGTGATCAATCTCTCAAAATAGGTTTTGGCAACATGCGTGTTTTTCTGATCGCGGTCGATCGCGCTAAATTGATCGAGATGCGCTTGCCCGATCCGATACAGTACGAAGGGAATATGCTGATTGGTCGGGTGAAGCGCATGATACTCCTTGAAGGCTGCGATGGCTTCGGCATGTTGCCCGTTTAGATAATAGGAATCGGCCAGCTTCAGCTCCGCTTCTATAAGCTGCGGGCTAAAAGGATGATCCGTTTTGATCCTTGAAAACGCATCGATGGCGCGCGCATATCTCCTGTCGTTGAAGTAGCGCATGCCCTCATCGAACAAGGCCTCGGCACTGGGATCGTGTATGGCTGCTGAACTCGACCAAGGCAAGGACGGCAGAGAAATCGACGAACAAGCCGCGGCACCTGTTGCCAGGAGCAGGATAAACGTTAACCTTATTCTTTTTCCAAGTCGCATGGTCCATCCTTTAGGGTAAGCTTGTGTGGATGATATACGGCACGGCAAGGCCGAGTCAAGATATAACGATAGTTCAAAAGGTTGACTAAGTAAGGATTAAGGATAGTACGAGCACGATCAGCGCGTGGCCGGCAACACACGAAAGTCAAACTCCGTGTAGTTGGCGCGAAAAAGAAATGGCCAGACGGGTGGAAACATCGCGTAGGCCACCGTTTCCAAAGCTGAATAGACAGGATCGCCGGGCGGTCCCTTGTCATCATGGATCGTCACCTTGTACTGGCCGGGGGGTATATCCGGTACGGTGAACTGTAGAATCTTATCTTCGATCCAAAGGAGATCTTCCCCGGGCAGATCCTTTCTCTCCGGATTTGCAGCCAGCAATTTGAGCCGCGGCCAATCCATCATCTCGCCGCCGATCTCAACTCTTGGCCAGCCGACCAGGTACTGCATCGACAGGCTAACCAGCGTGCCTGGCTGTCCCTCAGTCGGCGTCATTTGGGTTATTTGCGGCGCACAGGCGGAAAGCCAAACTGAGAAGCAAACCAAAACGCACAGGGATATCTTCCGACCGATTCTCGGGCTGCGCCGAGTTTTCATTGGCAACCGTTCCTCCGATACGATTTTTCTCACGATAACTGCTTGTCTCACAAATCTGCTGCGCCGGCAATTCTAAAAGTCGGTCGACGTGACGCCGAGCAACTCGGATTTAAAGACATTCCTAAAACGGTTGCTCAAAGCCAACATAATAATCCTTGAAAAACTGTTTCTAGGCTTTTGGTCTTAGTCAGAGTGGCTCGGATCAGGCCAAGCAAGGCCAAATTCCTACTAATGGCCTATTGTGAGTATTCACAAAATTCAAGTAAAACTTGCGGACTGTGAGACCTCCACGTCTGTAAACTAACGAAGAGTAAACGACTAGAGTAAAAAAGAAATCACAAGGAGGAAAAAGATGAAGAAACATTTACTGGGGACTGCAGCGCTGAGCGCGTTGGCTGCGTTCCTTGTTTTTGTGGTACCTGTTCGAGCGCAGAACGTCGATCAGCAGATCGAGGAATTGAAGCGACGGTTAGTGGAATTGGAGCAGCAACAGATCGAGTTGCGCAAAGATGCGACCGAGGCGGCGGCGGCTCTGCCGACATTTAGTTATCGTCCGGGCAACGGCGTATTGATCGAAGCGGCAGACAAGTCATGGTCGTTTCGCGCCAGCCAGGAAATGCACCTGCGCATGTCTTTTCTCGAAGGCCGGGATGTTGTCGGGCGGACCAGAGGCGAGGTCGGAGGCCGGCGCTGGCGGCCGGAGTTTTACTACTGCATCAACAACTGCTTTTGGGAAATGGAGACAAGGTTCGACATGGACGGTTTTGCCACCAACTCGGCAATACAGCGAGCCGCCATGCACATCAATCTCGATCAATTGAATCCATTTCTACCGGCTGTCGATTTGGGCATGGACATTTCCACCACAGGCGCGGCGGCGATTAACCGGCAAGGATCCGCGGCCATCGGCGCGCAGGCGGAATACGATTTGTGGAGCCGCGACAACAGTGTCAACACCGGCCGGGCCGGCACCGGGGTTAATCTCAGGTGGGACAACAAGCCTTTGTTCGGCATCGGGAGGATCGGGCGTCTTTCAATCGGCATGGCAAGCATCAACGAATCCGACGATGGCGTTAGCAGTTTCAGAGACGCGGGCCAGAACTGGGATGCCTATATCGGAATCTTCCCTTTTTCGGCGATCAAGAACAAATGGATTCAGGGCTTGCACTTTGAGACCGGCGGCTGGGCGTGTCGTAACCGCGAGAACCGCGGCAACCGGACGAACGCGAACATTTGTCTTGATCGATACCGCTTTCGTGATCATGCGTTCGGGCAGGGTGCCCGCCAGGGCCTGTGGGACACCGGAGCCGGCAGCATCGGGGACGGGTGGCTCTATGCCGTCCAGCATGGCATCGGCTGGACCGTTGGCCCTGTGCGGCTGCGCGGTGTAGGGGGTTACACTTGGGACAACGGTAGCAATAAGCGCGGTGTTGGTGCCGCTGCTGACACCCGAAGTTCAGATAAGAGAGCAAACAACTGGCTGGTGGCCACCGACATCTTCCTCTGGAGTCCGAAGGGATTTCTGACCGGCTCCGCGGCGACACCGGGCTCCGTGCTCTTTGGCTACCACTATGAGCGCAACCGTGGCAGCTGCCGCGGGCTGTGCACCACTGTCAGCCCGACCCGTAGCAACACCATTGAGCTTCACGAGTGGGATCTCTGGTACTTCGTTGCCCCGCGCATGAGCATCGGCGGCAGCGTTCTGTGGTACGACGCCGACCATCTTTCGGCGACTGCACGGCGAAACCTCAAGATCTCCGGCACCGGCACGCAGGGCGGAGACTGGGTGGACTTCTGGCTTGACTGGAGGTACCAGTTCTAAATATCACAGCCACAGACTGTGCAGCAGAAAAGGGGAGTTAGCAATGACTCCCCTTTTTTTCGCCAGCTTCCTTCCAGGTCAGAACAGACCGATGATGTTGTTTATTGCGTTGCGTCTTTTCTGATGCTACACAAAAGGGGGGTCTAACCTCATCACGCAATCAGTGCGGAAATCCATGACGGTGGAAATTCTTACGCACAAGAGGGTACGAGAATGACCGAGATGGAAAAAAGCGCCGGGCGTTTGGTGTCTTGGGCCGGAGTATTGTTCGTGAGTTTTTCTTTGATTGCTGCGTGCACTCATACCATACCGCGGTTTGGCGTCGGCGGGCGTTACGAGGAGGGAAGAGACCAGTTTGCTCGCGGGCGCGGCGGAGATATGGATAAGGCCGTAGCTGCGCTGGAGTACGTCGTGAGCCGCGACCCAATGTACAGGGATAGCTTAACTTACCTTGGCCGAGCCTACTACAGAAAAGGCCGTTATCAGGACGCTCACGCTATATTGCAGCGCGCGTTGGTGCTCAATAAAGAGGACGAAATCGCCTGGATCGCCATAGGATTGACGCAGTTACGACTGGGGCAGAATGAGCAGGGGGTCGAAGTCTTAAAGGGCGGTATTACGCTGGCCAGTCGAGTCATGGTGGAAAACTACCAAGACCATGAGTTCTGGGATAGCCGCGGCGTCGTGCGCGCGGCCATACGGCGCTCTGCGTTTCTTCTTACCAAAGGAGTCGACGAAAAGGATAATATCATTCAGGCAACGGAACGCCTGCTAACCCTGGTCGATGACGAGCTCAATTTTCAAAAAAATGTGCACTACCAAAACATGAGGCGACATATCGGCAGCGGTAATTAAGCGGCCATATGGCTGCCAGTAGTCCTCAGGGTTGCCGTCCCTCACCTTGGCGTGACATATCTTGAGACTCTTGGCGCTGCGCCCGTTCGGCCTCTTCTTCCATACGCTGACCGAGCCACTCACCGCTGGGAATGAGCTTCTGCCAGTCCACGTCTCGACCGGAGATCATAGCAAGGTCGCCTTGAATGGTCGTGCGTATTTGCCGCGTCGGATCCCAGTATTGTCCATGAGAATACCTGTGCGCCTGGGTAATGTATTCAAGCCAAGCATGAATTCCCTTCATACCGGTTGCTATTTCACCCAATCCCTTCTGGCGGTCACCCTGGCGTGCAAGCGTCAGGCCGAGATAGAGCCGCGCCAAATTATCCTCACGATTCAGCGTAAGCGCCCGCTCCAGGCTTTGCTGCGCCTGCGGATATTTTCCGGTCGCATACTCCGCGCGCCCGACATAGTTCCAAACACCTTGTCGCAGGGCGGTACCGTAGACATAGTTAGGATCTCTCCGAGCGGCGCTTGCAAAGTAGCCAAGAGCGGCTTCGTTGTCGCCTCTGAATAAGGCTTGTCGCCCCCACTGGACGTCGCCCGCTGTGCGAAAGGAAGCGCAGCCGGAAAGAAAAACCATCATCGCCAATGCGCATACATAATTTTTCGTCTTCATGGCCCTGCTCTCCTCACTGGATGGAAGCATAGTCCCGCACCGCGCGAGAATCAACTCGACGCAGCATGCTAACAGGCTGGTGAAAAACTCTCCGTTCACCCTTCGAGAACCTCAGGGCGAACG
>CAYPHJ010000034.1:0-42746 GCA_964410485.1 uncultured Syntrophobacteraceae bacterium | reverse complement strand
TGAAGAAGGAGAGGTGAATCAAATTGGCTGCAGTGAGTAGCAAAATAGATGCACCGTCTCTTTGCTGGCCAGCTCCCTTTAGACGTTGCTATTTAACTCCGAATTCTGCTCATCAATCCAGGCCCGACATAGAGCGAGTGCGTGCTCTTCGGCTGCTTTCTTAGTCGTAAAACTTAAGTCGGCGGATTCCAAGCGTTTGATCTCTATCGTCGAGTTTTGATTTGGAGCAAATACTAGCCCTCTGGGGTGCCATAACTTTCCCGGTTGTGGAACCGCGATCCCGTAAATGGAATGGTTCTTGTAAGAACGCATTTTGTATTCCCCTTTTAGTCCAAACATTATATGAAGCGCTACGCGGATACCCGCTTAGTAATCTCTTCGCGTAGCCATCTTCACCCATAAATGTTCCTGTCAACCAACCGGTCACTCCACCCACTAAGATCCCAAATATACCACTCATAAAAACCTCGGCTATTTACCACTACGATTCGGGAGTGGGAGATCCCCCCTCCCGAATCGACAGGTTTCTCTGGTTAGGCCGCTTTAGCCGCAATCTGGTGCGAAGTCGAATTCGCGACCTCAAAGGACTCCACTGTGGGAGTACCTTCCACCACCTTGGACAGGATCTTCAAGACCTCAGGGTACTTCTCGCG
Source organism: uncultured Syntrophobacteraceae bacterium (assembly GCA_964410485.1). Taxonomy (GTDB): domain Bacteria; phylum Desulfobacterota; class Binatia; order UBA9968; family UBA9968; genus CAYPHJ01. Next base: position 42,093 of record CAYPHJ010000034.1, on the reverse strand, counting down.
GTTGTAAGCTTCCGCGTCCTCTTTTCTATCCCAGAAACTAATGGCTACCGCCTCATTCCGTTCCGGGGCAACCAGCGTGATCTCATCCCTGAATCCCTTTTGTTTCCGGAGCATGGGAATAACCTCGTTCTCAAGAGTGCGGGTAAACTCCGGCACACTATTTCCCTTGACCTTCAAACTGACGTTGCGCGTATACATTTCAACCTCCTTGGTTGGACTGGTGAGAGGGTTAAGTATGGGGGGCTTACTTGAAGGATTTCAGGTAACCGCGAAAGGAAACCCTATGCCTGAATCGGGCTAAAACTTAGTCACTAAACACTACTTGTCAAGTTTTATCTCTGCTGAGCCTACAAATACCCTCTGCGAAAGCACAGCTGGACGGCAGCCACCCTCAGATCTGCTTTGAGCATCGGGGCCCCCCCATCCCAGGCTGCGCTGACTCGGCAGCAATTGCCGTCCTATGCGGGGAAGGGCGCATCGCGGCTAACGAATGCGCCCTTATTTTCCCTGAAATTGGCTGGGCTCAATGGGAAATCTTCAGCGCGACACCAAGAGGCAATGGATGATCGCCGATGCTCAAAGCGGTTCCTATTCCTGACATCTCCCATGGCGAGATCTTTCGTTCCGAAATCCCGTCTTTTGTCGCCGCATCCGAGCTGTCGGCTTTGGTCAACTTGATTAGGTATTTTGTATTGCTGCCGTCGCTCAGAGTTACCGAGAGGACCATCTCTTTCCCTTCCTCTGTAGCCACTGTTTGAAGCGCCGCAATTTGATTCGAAATGGTCGTCTTGTTCACGGTATCAAAATACAACCAGCCAAAGGAGCCGATAAACGCGGCGAGCACCAACCAAGCATACTGACCTACTCTTTTCTGCCTTTTCATAGACTGGCTTCTCTGCAGATCAAGCAACTTGCGGTAAGCGTCCCTTTCCGCCGCCAACCTTTTGGCGGGATCTTGTTCCTGTGAGCTTGGAGGGTTAGCGAAAGACAGTCCAAAGCTATTCAATACCATACCCAAGATCACCAACCCTAAGGGTATGGCGATCAACAATAGAGGATTCATAAACTCTCTCCTTTTTCAGGCTCTTTGATAGCCTTTAGATATTGGAAGAGGGGGGAGTCAGAACCGGGAATGCGTGTGAGTTGTGGCCCCGGCCTTCAACCTCTTGCGCGCCATTACAGCTCTCGAAAATCCAGTACCAAATATTCGTCGTCCTTTTAGGAGTCAGTTAGTTAGCGTGACTCGGGAGGGCTTGCTGTCTAATAGTGAACAACTGTGAAAGAATTGATTGGCCTACAACCTCCACTGAGCTGGACGCGATGTGGCCTGGTAAGGTCGTTGAGAGCGGATCTTTGCACCTACCAGCCGTGCTGCTCCCACGAGGGTTATAGCCCCCAGAACCGTGCTTGCATAGGCACTAAACGCACTGCCTGTACCGACTACGATCCAGAAAAACAGATATTCCCCAACCATGGCGCCAACGATCCCATAGAATGTATCGGAGATTCTGCCCTGCGTATTCTTGACGGTTTTTTCGTAACCCTCTGCGTCGACGACTTTTCCGGTCAACCAGCCAGTGAAACCACCCACGATGACCATAACTATGAGATTCATAAGCTGTCCTTGATTAAGGTTCTGTCCCTCTAAGCCGAAGGCCCGTATGTTTGGTCTTCAGGATTTGGAAATAGTTCTGCGGGTAACCCCTGCGCCTTAATTGGTTATTAGCTTATGCTGACTCGCGAACGATTGCTGTCTAATACTGAACGGTCTGAAGAGAACATCGCGAGTCTAGCGGTGGAGAGGAGACCCAAAAGTAAGAATCAACCGGTTTTTTTTGTCGCAGTTTGGGAACATCTCGGGCCTAATTAGGCATTCCGGCATATAGGTCGAATTTTGTGGCATATCATTTGCTTGTGTTTTTGACCGATCGTAGGACGGAGGCCATGTCGCAAAGGATCCTAATCGTCGATGATTATCTTGGTACCCTTAGAGGAATAAATTTATTTTTGCGCGAGGAGGGCTATGAGGTCGACGAGGCGCACAATGGAACTGAAGCGCTAGAAAAACTTTTGAGACAAGAATTTGACCTGGTGCTCTCCGACCTTGTTATGCCGGGAGTCCACGGCTTTCCGCTTTTGCGGCAGTTTCTCGCTCTTGCCCCACGTACCCCAGTAATGCTCATGTCCGGCTACCCGGGAATAGATCGAGACATGGTAATGTTAGAGGGAGCAGCCGACTTTGTTACCAGACCCTTTGTTCTTTTACACCTGCTTGAAAAGATTCAATCTGTGCTCGCGAATCCATCTTAAGGTTTAGCTCTTCCCTATCGGTTCAGGGGTAGCCTAACGCGAAACACCGTTCCCTTGCCGAGTTCGCTCGTATAATCGATCGATCCGTTGTGAGCGGAAATAACCTGTTGGACGACCATAAGCCCTATACCCGTGCCCGTGGGCTTGGTGGTGGTAAAAAGTGCAAAAATGTTTAAGCCTTGCGGAATGCCAACCCCAGTATCAGCGATCTCCAAGCATATCCACTCTCCGGACCGGTACCCGCGCACTGTAAGCGTTCCGCCCCCGGGCATGCCTTCTACGGCATTTTTGTACAGATTGAGCAGCACTTGGATCATCTTTTTTCTATCTACCATCACCGCAGGTAAATCCGGCGGAAAATCCTGTTCGACCCGAACCCCGCGCTCAATGTAGTTCGTTTGTTCTTTCATCAAGACGTCCACCGCCAACAGAGAAAGGTTAGTCGGCTCTAACTCTAGTCGATGTAAGTTGCGACTCGAAACGGAGCGAATTTCTTCGAGCAGGGATTTGAGGCGCTCAATTTCAAGTTTGAGGGCTCCGACATTTTCGATGACAGTTTCGCCTATGCTTTCCTTATGCGCATTGAAATGCCGCTCCAGAAGCTGGGTAAGCGTGTACATACTGGTAAGCGGGTTTGCGATTTCGTGGGCGATTTTAGCTGTGGCGATGCCCAGAGCGGCGAACCGCTCGCTCTCCCGCGATCTTATTTCCGCCCACTTGCGCTCGAATACCTGCCCCAGCTGAACGCCAATCTGACCCAACACGGCCGATAATGCGCTATCTACGACTTGAGTCTGTCTTGACAAGAACTCTAACACGCCCACAGTTGTATTCTTTACGACGATCGGGAAAGCCAATCCCCATTTGATACCTGCAGCTTTTGCTTGCTTGGCGCGCGAAACATTCGGACTCGTAAGATCTAAGATCCAGACTGAATCGTCACTACTCGGAACCCAACCAGGTAAATCGATTCCCGGAACCAGCGGTAGGGCTTCGGTAGCATGACGGAAGGGAACAATGTCTTCGGTGTCTTCCGCGTACCATATGCTTGAGTACTTTATCTTGCCTCCCAAAGTATCAGCAAAATAAGCATGCCCGATGGCCCATCCGAAGTGAACGGAGACCTGTTCCACCGTGAACTGCAGCACATCCTCCACGCTGGGAGCCGCGTTGGCGGCGGCGGCGATTTTCTGAAGCAAGTGGACGGCGCCGACCTGTATCATCACCCGTTTTTCCAATGTCTCGTTCAGTTCCCTGAGGCCTCTCTCGGCCCTCCTGTGCGCGGTCACGTCGTCGATAGCCAGAAGTATTAATCGTAGGTCTTTGCTTTCACTGTATATTTTTCTGGCGTTTAGAGACATAATCTTTCGGCCCAGTGTGGGAAAATCGTGTTCCATCTCGAAATCTTCGAAGGGGGTATCCGTGGAAAAGACTCCCTGCAGTAGCTCCCGCAACTTGGGAATATCCCACCGGCGATTGCCCAATTCGTAGATGAGACGACCCTCCGTCTCCTCCGGCGTGACTTTGAAGGTCTCGTAGAAAACCCGGTTGGCCGAGACGACGTTCAGATTGGGATTCAGCACGATCAGGGATTCGCGAGTCGTATCAACGATGCTCTCCGCATAGTTCCGGGCTTCCAGCAGCGCTTCTTCCGAACGCTTCAGGCGGGTTATGTCCATGAATGTGAAGACCACGCCGTCAATCAGATTGTTAAGCGTGCGATAGGGAAGGCAGCGCATGACGTGCCACGAACCAACCGAGGTCTGGACTTCCTTTTCGACGGGTACCAGAGTTTGAAGCACGTCACCGGCGATCGCTGGAAGGTCCACGGCAATGAATTTGTTTGAGATGTGGCGGATCGGACGTCCTAGATCCACGGCGATCAAATTCATGAGCTTTGTCGCCGAAGGCGTAAAACGCTTGACGCAGAATTTGGTGTCCAAGAAGACCGTTGCGACTTCAGAGGAGTTCAAAAAATTGGCCAAGTCGTCATTCGTTTTACTGAGCTCTTCGACCTTCTCGTTGAGCTGGTTATTGACGGTTATGAGTTCCTCGTTAACGGACTGCAACTCCTCCTTCGAGGTTTCAAGCTCTTCGTTGGTGGACTGTAGCTCCTCGTTGATGGCGAGGATCTCCTCGTTGGCGGCCGTGAATTCTTCATGAGTAGTTTGGAAATCCTCAATAGTGGCCTGAAGTTCCTCTCTTAAAAGTTTGATCTCGCCTTCGTAGTGCTGCACAAGGGCATGGTCGCTAGTTTCCGTTCCAAGCGGGCTGAAGGGAGAGGACTCCTTGAGTCCGCGTGCCTCCTCGAAGATCACGGCGAGCAGCCTCTCGCCTGACTTGGGCTCTATGACAGGCGTGATGGTCACGTTCGCGAAATAGGTAAAATCGTCCCGGTTGAATTCAAGGCCGTCGAGCTTTACCTCATGGTTTCCTCGAGCCGCTTTTCCAACCGCGCGGCGGAGCTTTGACGAATGTCGACTCTCAAGCAGATCGAACAGGTTTAAGTTGGCAGCACCCAGGGGGTGAGCCAGGTACTTATGGCTCGGACCATAGAAGTGCAGGATATCACCGTTTTCAGCGATCAGGACTATGCTCGCATTAAAATGCTTCAGGAGTACCTGCTGATTCAGGTCCAACAATTTGACGGGAGGGCGCTCCGTTCTGGCGACAAAGCGGACCGGCGGCCCCGGGCGCCGTAGTGGAAAATCCGCCGCCCGTATGGGAACCGACTCGTTTCGGCGGTATATCCGGAAGTTTCTGGAAACCGGCTCAAACAGGTTGCTCAGTTCAATGGCGCTTTCTGACTTGCCTAGAAGCAGATATCCGCCCGGGTTAAGCGCGAATCCGATGAGGTTTAGAGTCCTTTTTTGCACCTCCGGTTCGATGTAAATGAGGAGGTTGCGACAACTGATCAGGTCCATTTTCAAAAAGGGCGGGTCCATGATCACGTTGTGTTGGGCGAAGGTGATGGCTTCCCGCACCTCTTTGTTGATTTGGTAAACGTGATCTTGCTTGATAAAAAACCGCGCCAGGCGCTCCTCTGACACATCGATGGCTATGCTTTCGGGATATGTCGCCTCCCGAGCGTATTTCAGGGCGTCTGGGTCAATGTCCGACGCGAAGACCTGTAAAGGAAAGTTTTTCATGCCGCGAGCAACTTCCTCCATGAGCAACATGACAATGGAATAAGCCTCTTCTCCGGTTGCGCAACCCGCGATCCATACCCGCAAAGGAGTGGCCTTGTCCTTTTTCTGAACCAGCGGCGCGATGACCTTACCGCGCAGCTCCTCAAATGCCTCCGGATCCCTGAAGAAGCTAGTTACACCGATCAGCATGTCCTTCGAAAGGGCTGCCAGCTCGGTAGGGTCTTCATGGAGCAACCGCACATAGTCGGACATCTTGTCCAGTTGGTTGATCCCCATGCGGCGGAAGATGCGTCGTTGTATCGTAGCCCTCCTGTATGGGCGAAAGTCGCTCTTGGTTTGACTCAGCATCAAATGGACAATCGCATTAATATGGTTCTGGAGGGCTTCGGCATCGGATGGGTCACCGCCTTCGAGATAGGATTGCCGCACGTATCGGAGGAGCGCTTCCGGCATCTCCTTTACCGGTAACACGTAGTCCACCAGTCCAGTGGCTATCGCGCTTTGGACCATAGGCTCAAACTGAGCGGTCTTGGGGTCCTGCACCATGACCATGCCGCCCACGCCCCGGATCTCCCTTATCCCCAATGTCCCGTCCGAGCCGCTTCCGGAAAAAAGCACGCCAATCGCCTTCTCGTGCTGGTCCTTGGCAAGAGAGCGAAAGAAAAAGTCAACGGGCAACCGTAATCCGTCCTTCTTAACCGGTTCGGTGAGATACAGCACAGCGTTTTTGATCAATAGAAATTTACCGGGAGGAATGGTGTAAACGCAGTTGGCCGCGATGAGCATTTCATCTTCGGCCTGGACCACCTTCATCTCCGTGCATCTGGTCAAAAGGCTTGCCATATAGCTAACGTGGTCCGGGTCCAGGTGCTGGATGACCACAAAAGCAAAGCCGCTATCGTTCGGCATCTCACTAAAAAACTCTTTTAACGCATCGATTCCGCCGGCGGACGCACCGATGCCGACCACCTGAACGTTCTTCGTGTCCATAAACTAAACTGTCTCCGAGGATTATGGCCCTTCTGGAAAAAAGCGAGGGTTTCAGATGCATACAGGACAGAATTTATACTACAAACAATTCGTGATGAAAAGACAACCCAGTGACAATATCGTTCTTGTCTCGTCCGCGCAAACCCGCGCGAGAGGACTTTCAGTATTTTTGCATGAACCCCTGAAAGGGAACGGGAGAACACATCGATAGGCAATCGAAGTCCGCGTTGCTCCAACGGCTTGGGCACGCAACGATATTTTCGGATTGCAAATCAACCGGTCGGTCGCCGACCTCGCCGACCTAACCGGGCCATTCTAGGCGATCTGAGCGAGATAGTCGGTGAGTTTGTTCTCTTTAAGAATGAGAAAGCGATCTCTAGTTGTCTCGATGAGCCCAAGGTTATGAAATCGCTGCATAAACAGACTGATCCGCGGCCGCGTCGTTCCCACCATCTCGGAGAGTTCTTCATGGGAAATCTTTAGCTCGATGCGAATGCTGCGCGGATCTTTCTTGCCCATTGTGCGGGCCAGCTGTAACAACGTCTGGCCGAGCCTCTGCTCGCTGTCGACCGTCACCAGATTGGCGATAACCTGCTGCTGATCGGCAATGCGCACGGCCAGATAACGCACGAAGCCCTCAAACAGCGAGTCGTGGCTTAAGCGGCCCAAGAACTGGTTGCAAGGTATTTGCTTTATCATCGTTGGTTTCATCGCGATGGCTGTTTCCAACCGTGCCCCTAGCCCGGACAGGCACAGCTCGCCAAAAATATCTCCATCCGTGTGGATCGCAAGCAGGCACTCTTTGCCTTCGGATGACACCATGAGAAGTTTAATCTGCCCGCTCTCAATGAAGTATACCATTTCGTCTTGATCGCCGCAGGTGTAGACATTGGTGTGTCTGCCAACCTTGACGGCGTGAATATTTTGCGCCTCGCGCCGCAGCGAATCACGTAGTTGCTATTTGAACAGGTCGACTTGGGGGGTATGTTGAATCATCTCTCATCTCCTCTATGTCCCCGCGATGATTACAACAAGGGCGTAGGTCCCCAGGGGGCTTGGGCGGTTATGGAAAGCAAAACTATACCAGATGGCGAGCATAAAGATAGCTCCTGAAAATATCGTTCCTTATGTGTTGCCTTAAGAGAGTCGCGCGAGATTTCGACGGCTGAGGCTTCCACGCGGCCTGGTCTTTATTGACAGCGTAAAAGGATTGAAGATAGATAGACACTACGCCACCGGCCATCGGTGCCCAAACTTGAAGGAGCGTCAGGAATCATGGCATTGAAGTCCATAGGGATCGTCGGGTGCGGAGCCATCGGGCGTGCGCTGCTGGATGCGGTGGAAGCAGGGAAGCTTTCCGTTCGAGTCGCCGGTGTGACGAGCCGTACTGAGAAAAGCGCGCGCGGATTTTTGTCGTCGCTCAGAACGCCGCCGCCCTACATGCTGCAACGAGAGTTGATTGCAGTCTCGGATCTTGTTGTCGAAGCAGCGGGCGGCGCTATCGTCCCGGAGCTGGCCAAGGAAGTGTTTACCGCCGGGAAGGATCTCATGGTCATCAGCGTCGGCGCGCTCCTCGAGCACCCCGAGATCATGGAACGTTCGCGCGCGACGGGCTGTCGTCTCTATGTTCCTTCGGGAGCCATTGCCGGAATCGATGGCATCAAGGCGGCCTGTGTGGGCCAGATCAGCCACATCACGATCACGACGCGCAAACCGCCGAATGGTTTGGAAGGAGCGCTTTATCTGGTGCAGAACGGAATTTCGCTTGCCGGCCTTTCCGAAGAAAAGGAGGTTTTCTCCGGGACGGCGCGCGAAGCGTGCAAGGGGTTTCCCGCGAACGTGAATGTCTCCGCGGCAGTGAGTCTGGCGGGGATTGGCCCCGATCGGACGCGTATCCGAATTCTCGCCGTGCCCGGCCTAAAGCGCAACTGCCACGACATCGAAGTCGAAGGTGAATTTGGGCGCCTCCATGTGCATATCGAAAATGTCCCCAGCGAAAATCCAAAGACGGGCAAGCTAACGGCGTTATCCATCATCCGTGCCGTTCAGGATGTCGTCGATCCGGTGCGCATCGGAACTTGACTCGAAGTTGTTCAAGTTGTTCAAGCCGTTCACTCGTCAGTTTTACTTCTGTCCTCTCCGCTCCCGAGCGCACTTCTGTTTTCTCCCGTCAGAGGCTGTGGCCCAATGTCATTCTGAGAAGCCCTTCGGTGGTGCTCAGGATAAACTTCGCGACGAAGAATCTGCTTTTATGTCGAAAACGCAGAGAAAAGCAGATCCTTCACTTCCGTTCAGGATGACAGTATAGCGAAACTGGCTATTGCGACACAGGCTCTCAAGGGAGAGGAAGGCAAAGTAGGCACAGTCCCACGTACGGACAACTCTCCGCATCTGATTTGTGTTGCTCTCCCGTATCTTCTCCCGTTGGGAGAAGGTTAGGATGAGGGTGATTCAAGCCTCGAAACGGAGTGATTTTTGTCGTTATTAGGGCCGAGGTTGTCGAACCATGCAAATTGCGCTACCTGTAAAAACACGCATGAACAACTCGGATCTTATCGTACGGATCTTGGAGAACTCGGGTGTCCGGTGGGTGTTCGGGATACCGAGCGGCCCCGTCTTGCCGCTCATTGAGGCTCTGCGCCGCAGCTCGGTGGAGTTTGTGTTGACGGCGAGTGAAACTTCCGCCGGCTTTATGGCCGCTACGGTCGGTAGTCTGACCGGAGTGCCAGGCGTTTGTGTTTCAACTGTCGGCCCTGGTGCAACGAATCTCACAACGGGTGTCGGTGCCGCTTGGCTGGATCGCTCGCCTGCGCTTGCCATCACATGCAATGTAGCCACACGGTGGCTGGACAGGCGTGTCCAGATGCGAATCGATCATCATGGGTTGTTCAGGCCTCTCACCAAGGCGACTTTTTCATTGAGAGCGGGTTCTGTCGCGCGGACGATCTCTCATGCCATCGAGTTGGCCAGAACAGAAGCTCCGGGGCCGGTGCATCTGGACTTGCCAGAGGACATAGCGGCGAGCAAGACAACGGAAGAGTACGACCGATTACGCCCAGTTTACCCCATCCGCGGCGGCGCGCCCGCCGACGCTGGTCGTGATTCTGGGCTTCCCGATTTTTCCTGTGAATTGGCAGAAAAGCTGTCAACGGCGCTAAAAACTGCCCGCCGCCCCTTGCTGGTCACCGGCCTGACTTTTACGCGCAGCAAAAAACGAAACTCATTGTTGCGCTTTATCGAAAGGCAAAAACTTCCATTTGTGACGACGTTGCACGCGAAGGGCTTTCTCCCAGAGAGCCATCTGCACTGGGCCGGCGTGATCGGCCGGGCGCGGCGCAGCGATGTCAAGGCGTTTGTACAAAAAGCGGATCTCGTTCTGGCGATTGGGTACGATCCCATTGAGATCAACTACGAGGAATGGGTAGGCAAAACCCCGATCCTTCACGTGAGCACCGAAAGCGCCGAGGAAAGCGACGAGCTGTCTTTTGTCTGGAACAAGGCGTGTAATCTCGACCTGGCGATTGAGTCGATGGCTGGTATCGATGTCGGGAGCAATGACTGGACTGTCGAGGAATTCACAGAGCAACGCGGAAGGCTCGACCGAGCGCTTCGTCCGCCAGCCCGTGGGTTTGCACCGCATGAGGCACTGGACATCTTGCGCAACACGGTCCCACCTAACGGCATTCTCGCCTATGATGTGGGCGCGCACACGCATCAGATCGCCAGCCAATGGCGTACGGACGAACCGGCCACTTGTTTGTCGACGAATGGCTGGTCGTCGATGGGATACGGCATGCCTGCTGCTTTTGCTTCCAAGCTCGTATTTCCCGAGCGATCCGTGGTTGTGGTGGTCGGGGACGGTGGTTTTCAAATGACCGTGGGCGAGCTAGCGATGGCAAGGCGCTTGAAGCTAGCCGTACCGACCATCGTCTTGAATGACGGATGGTTGGGTCTGATGAAGATCAAACAGGAGCGAAAGAACTATTCTCTGTCCGGGGTTTATCTCGGGGATCCCCCTGAGTCACCGGCGCATTATTTCGGTGTGCCGTGCCGTCCGGCCAACTCCCCCGCGGCTTTCGGAAAAGCTCTTGAATGGGCATGCGGTCTGGACGGACCGAGCGTGATCGAAGCTTTTGTTGACGTGGAAGCCTATTCCGCGACCGTCTTTGACTGACCGTATTTTATCTTGATTTTTATTTAGCGCCCGGCCCTGCTATCAATCCTCGACCAAATCGAATGACTCTTTCTCAGAAGCCCGAGATGCCCGAGGCTGAGCCGTTTCGCTGGTCCATTCTCGCCCTGATTAGCGTCTCGCATATCATTGGCGCGGCCGCACAATACGCCATCAACACACTGGCGCCGTTCTATCAAGAGGAGCTGGAGCTTTCGCGCGCGCAAGTCGGGTTGTTCTTTTCCGCCTTTTATCTCGCCATGGCCGGCTTTTCATTCGCTGCCGGATATCTTGCGGATCGTCTCGGCGTGCGGCGGACCACGCTACAGGGCCACCTAGCGCTCGGAATCTGTACGGTAGCGGCGGCCCTGGCCCCGTCATTTTCATGGGCTTTCATCAGTTTCTTCCTTGCGGGTCTCGGATATAGTTTTCTCAATCCCGCGTCGACAAAAGGAGTCATGGCGTGGTTTCCCCGCCATGAGCGCGCAACGGCCATGGGAACCAAGCAAACAGGCGTTCCCGCGGGCGGCGTCGTGACGGCCATGCTTGCGCCGCAGTTTGTCTTGATCATGGGTTGGCGTGGCGCGCTGGCGGCTCTGGGTTTGCTTAATTTTCTATTCGGATTCGTGTTTCTGCTTTTTTGGCGGGATCCTGCAGAGGATAGAGCCGCCATGCCGATTCAGGATCGTTCCACGCCTGAGACTGCCGCTCCTCTTATGCTGTGGAGTTTTATTCCGATCAGTTGCGGTACCGCGATCTATCTGGTGGGCCAGATGGCGTTGATTACCTATGTTCCCCTGTATCTAAGAGATGCAATAGGCGTATCCCCTTACTGGGCGAGCCAAGCGTTGGCGCTGACTCAGGCAGGCGCGATGGCCGGGCGGATTGGTTGGGGAGTGGCAAGCGATCGCCTGTTTGGTGGCCGGCGCAAAATCGTCTTGATTGTCATTGGTCTGTTGTCGGCGGTTCTGATTGCTGCTCTGAGCCTCATGACTCCACAGTCGCCGCTCCACCACCTTTTACCGATACTGTTTTTTTCAGGTGTCTGCTTGGTCGGCTATCAGGGAGTCTCCTATGCGTTGATCGGTGAGCTTGCAGGGAAAGCGAGAACGGGAGCGGCGCTGGGAGTGATGATTACGATCAACGCGGGCTGCGCGACGCTCGGCACGCCGCTCTTCGGGTACATGGTCGATCGCACGGGCTCCTACGCGCCGGCATGGCAAGCTCTCGCCTGTGCCCTTCTCCTCGGCGTTGCCGGTCTGATGCTTCTACTAAAAGAACCGGCGCGCACGGCGTAGATTGGACGAGTAGGATTCTATCTCATCCGACAACGTCGTATGTTTTTACAGTGACTTTGGAGACTCCCATCAGACCGCGCGTATGACGTTGAATGTCCTTGTGGGCATCGCTCGCGCGATAACGATCGATGGCGGCCTGGTCCTCCCATACGCTCACCGAAATGAATTCGCCCGAGTCTTCGCGGCCGCGCAGAAACTGTTCGCTTACGCACCCGGACTGTTTGATCATGAGCGGGGCGCACTCCTCTTTCCACAGCCGCTCGGCTTCGCCCGCCTTTTCTTGGGGAACATTCACATAAATCATCCGCGTAATCATGATTGCGCCTCCCTTATGGAATTGTCGGATCGCACGCCGGGAAAGTCTCTTATCTACACTTGCTACGCTAGGCCACGCCTGGAGGAGAGTCAAGACAGCCAACGATACTGTCAAAGCAGGCTAGGGTCCGAACTCTTGTCGTGCTTCCTCTCTGGCGCTAAAGTAGCATTTCAACAGGAAGCCTTTATGCCGCGAACTACAGTACAGGTATCCGGTCACATCATCGATTCCCTTATTCTTCCAAAAATTCTCGACACCATCATCAATCTTGGCGGTGAATTTGAGATTATCGACATTCAGGTGGGCCACCGCCGCGCCGATCGGAGCTACGCAAAAATTCAAGTCGATGCTTCTTCCCAGGCATTGCTCGACGAGTTGTTAAGCCGGATTCGCGAACACGGCGCTTTGCCCGTGGACGAAGAAGAGCAGCCGGCAGAACTGGAGGCTGCGCCTGACGACGGAATTTTCCCCGATCGTTTTTACGCGACCACGAATCTCGTCACATGGGTGAGGGTGAGGAATCGCTGGATCGAAGTTGAGCGGCCCGAAATGGATTGCGGTATTCGGGTTAGCGAGACGCTGCGTGCTGAGTGCGTTCCCATTCATCGCGTCAAGAAGGGTGACCTCGTGGTGGTCGGCCACAGGGGCATCAAGATTCTGCCGCCCGAGCGACAGGTCCCCCGTGAAGCCTTCGAATTCATGTCGAGCGCGGTTTCAACGGAACAGCCCAAAGGCCTGCTCATCCGAGAAATCGCGGAATCTATGAGGAAAGCCCGCCGTGAAAATGGCCGGATTCTGGTGGTTGCGGGCCCAGGCCTAGTGCATACGGGGGCTGCGCGCCACCTGGTGGAACTTATAGAGAGAGATTACGTGCAGGTTTTGTTTGCCGGCAATGGCTTGGCTGTCCACGACATCGAGACCGCTCTTTACGGGACTTCTCTCGGGGTTTATTTGGACAAAAAAATTCGCAGCAGCGAAGGTCATGAGCATCACCTGTGGGCCATCAATACAATTCGTAGAGCGGGCGGCATCAAACAAGCAGTGGAGCAGGGGATCATCGGGCGCGGCATTTTCTACACCTGTGTCAAAAAGGGCGTGGAGTTCGTATTGGCGGGCTCGATTCGGGATGACGGTCCGCTGCCAGACGTCGTCACCGATACTCTGAAGGCACAGGATCTCATGCGCGAGAAATTGGCAGGAGTGAGTTTTGCTTTGATGATGGCGACGACTCTGCACGCCATCGCCACGGGTAATTTGCTGCCGGCGACCGTGAAAACCGTTTGTGTCGATATCAACCCTGCCGTGGTGACCAAGCTGACAGACAGGGGCACCTTTCAGGCTCTCGGATTGGTGACGGATGTGGAACCGTTTTTGCGCGAGCTTTGTGAATGGCTGGTCAACGAGGGTCGAGAGGCGGACCCAACCTAGCCCGGATTATGCGCGGTGGACAGCCATCGAGCGGCGAGCCCTCCAGAGCGAGATATCCTCGGTTTCGGGTCTCAGGTTCCTGGTTTCGTGTTTGGGGAGGGGGAACTCGAAACTCGAAACCGGAAACTCGAAACTGTCATTTATGCCTTCACTCATCCGGGCTCACCTCTCGATGACAGTGTGTCATGCGTTTTCCCTCTGAGTATGAATAACAGGCTAGGCGCTTGTCGGATGTAAATTTTTCGCGCCGGCGGTTGCTGCAGCGAAAGACTTCCTCATGCAACTCCTAATGTGTCCACCCACTTACTACGGGATCGAATACGAGATCAATCCGTGGATGAGCCGTAGTCGCCAGAGCGATCGGTCACGGGCGGTCTCGCAGTGGAACCGTTTGCGCGGGATTTTATCCAAAGAGTTGGGTGTGGAAATTTATCTCGTGGAGGCTCAACCTGGCTTGCCGGATATGGTGTTCACCGCCAACGCAGGCGTTGTTTGGAACGATAAGTTCATCTTGAGCAACTTTCGTCATGCGGTACGGCAGCCCGAATCGGCGCATTACGAGGCATTCTTTCGTAAGCGTGGTTTTTATATTTTCCGCGTGCCCGAGCGCTACTTTTTCGAAGGCGAGGGCGATCTATTGAAATGCGGCGAACTATGGTTCGGCGGCTATCATATTCGTTCAGATATGTTGGCTCATCAAAGAATTGCCGAAGTTCTGGAACAGGAAATTCTCTCCCTGGAGTTGACCGATGACTGGTTCTACCATCTGGATACTTGTTTTTGTCCCCTTGCGTCAGGACAGGCGCTCTTCTACCCACCGGCTTTCGACTCATACGGGCGAACGGTGTTGGAGGCGAACATCACGAGCCTGATTCCTGTTGCGCCGGAAGAAGCAGCACGGTTTGCGTGCAATTCTATCGTCTCCGACAAGAACATCGTCATGAATGAAGGTTGTCCGAAGATCAAAGAGACACTGGAGAGCATGGGTTTCAATGTTTTTACAACGCCGCTCGACGAATTTATTAAAGCCGGAGGCAGCGCCAAGTGTCTCGTGCTGACGCTGCCTGAAACGGTCACGGGCTAGCCGTGCGAGGTCACCTCACGTTTGCTCTCCTTCTGAGACCGCAGAGGCGCCGGAAGTTTCTGGGGGCGGCCCTGTGTAGCTGCCCAAGGCAGAGACAAATAAATACCGTTAACCTTTCCCACAAACAGTAGCAGGTTGCTGAAAAAAGATTCGGAATGCTTCGACAAGGCTCAGCATGAACGGAAAATCCCTACTCATTTCAAGTTCCTCTCCGTTCGCCCTGAGGTTCTCGAAGGGTGAACGGAGAGTTTTTCAGCAGCCTGGTAGGATACGGACGGACCGCCCCGATTGACAAGCCTCGTTTGGAGAGTCTTAATAATTGGCTGTGGGCTCTGTTCAAGAGGAGGGTTCTATGGCACGGTCTCTCATTATTGCGCTTCTGGTTTGCGGGCTGCTGGTACCGTTCACTGGTCAAGCGTCCTTTGCGGAGGAAGCCAGACCTGCTGTTCATGAGCAGATAGGCAGAGCTTGGGATGAAGTTGGGCGTGAGTTGCGTGATCTCGTCGAGCAATGGCGCAAACGCTTCGGGGGTGGCGCGTCCTCCGCAGAAGACCGGCCGCTGATTTCCATCATGCTGCGCAATCGCGATAGGCTCGGGCTTTCCGCGGAGCAGGTCAGCGCACTGGAGCAGTTGAGAACCGATTTTGAAAAAGTCTCGATCCGGCATGAAGCTGACCTGCGCATCGCCGAGATGGACCTCAGGGGGCTTTTGGAATCGTCGGCAGTGGACATGAAAAAGGTTGAATCAAAAGTGCGAGAAATCGAACGATCGCGCGCAGACCTGAGGCTGGCACGCATTCGCACCATTGAAAAAGGCAAAGACCAGCTTGACGCCGAACAACGTAATAAACTCCAGGAGCTGATGAGTGACTCCCGCCTGACACGCCTGCAATCGGCTTTACATCCCTGAGCGAACCTAAGGCAGCAAGACTACCTTTCCGGTGGTCTTCCGCCCCTCCAACAGCCGGTGAGCTTCAGCGGCATCGACCAGCGGGAAGGTGGTTTGGATTCGCAGTTTCAATTTCCCCGCAGCTGTCCAACTAAAAAGCTGGTTAGCACGCTCGAGCAGCTCTCCTCTTTCGAGCGTGTAATGGAGCAGTGTCGGTCGGGTGATAAAAAGCGATCCTTTGCTGGCGAGGGTTGCCGGGTTGAATGCGGGTACCGGTCCGCTTGATTGTCCATAAAGCACCAAATAGCCCCTGGGCCTCAAACAGTCGAGGCTTTTGTCGAACGTGGTTTGTCCCACTGAGTCGTAAACTACGTGGACGCCGCGCCCATCAGTGAGTTTTTTCGTTTCCCTGAGAAAATCGGCTTGCGTGTACAGTATGACTGCGTCGGCACCGGCTTCCTTGGCGAGCCGAGCTTTGTCTTCAGTCGAAACCGTGCCGATCACCATCGCGCTGCGCTGCTTTGCCATTTGAACGAGCAGCAAACCAACCCCCCCGGCGGCGGCGTGGACCAGCGCTGTATCACCGGTTTTTATCGGGTAGGTGCTGTGTGTCAGGTAGTGTGCGGTCATCCCCTGTAGCATCAAAGCGGCTGCACTGGTCGCATCGACACGCGACGGCAGGGGAACGAGTTTGACGGCCGGCACCACCGCATACTCCGCGTACGACCCCAAAACCATAGCGTAGGCCACGCGATCTCCTTTTTTGACTTCCGTGACCTCCGGACCTACAGCGTCGACGACGCCGGCGCCTTCCATGCCCAGGGTAAAAGGGGTGTTTAACGGATACAGCCCTTTGCGCTGATAGATGTCGATGTAGTTTAAGCCGATCGCTTCAATGCGAACGCGTGCCTCTCCAGCCTTTGGCTCGGGAAGCGGAATGTCTTCCAGCGTTAATTCTTCCGGTCCCCCATATTTGTGAACGCGAATGGCCTTCATGGTACCTCCGTCTCCCGTACAAGGTTCAAAAGGTCAAAGGTTCAACGTTCAATTGCCCACCTGCCGGCCTTGAACTTTTGAACCTTTGAACGGTCGGTTTCATCGGTCTGCCCACTGCAGGACCACGACTTCGATGGGTGGCGGCAGTTCCGCTTTGGACATCTTCAAAAAGCGCCCGTTCATCATTTTGACGCGCGCGTGGTCACCGATATAATCGTTGGTTGCGCCTTCCCACCAATAGTGCTTCGGAATGGCGATCCTCGGATTCACTTGCTTCGTTACCTCCCAAGCCTCACTTGCGGTAACCGTGTACATGCCGCCGGCGATCGGTACCAGCAGAATATCGATCTTCCCCAGCATCTTGAGTTGCAGCGGTGTGAGCACATGGCCAAGATCTCCAAGATGGGCGATGCAGATGTCGTCAACGCGAAAAACAAAAAGAGTGTTTTTGCCTCTTTGCAGTCCCTGACTTTTATCGTGAAACGCGGGCACCGTGTAGACGGAAACGTCACGGATCGTGGTTGAGATCTTTTGCCAATCGCCGGAGCGCGTCAGACCGTGCAAAACCACCGGGTTGCCCAGTGCCATTCGTACGCTGCTGTGCGGGCCATGATGGTGACTGGTGGTGACGATATGATGGGGCAATGTGGGTTGCGGCAGATCAAACCTGCCGTGGGGATCGGTGAGAATTTTGGTTCCCTTTGAAGAAGTAATCTCGAATGTAGAATGGCCGAGCCACTCAACCAGAATCGGTGCGGCGGCAGGACTTGCCGCTACCCTCAAGGCGCGGCTTTGTACGACCTCGACGTCGTGGCAGAAACCGAAGACGCTTGCCGGCAAGAGCACCGCTAGGATCAGGAGGTGACACCCTTGCCGTATCGGTTTAGTCCTCATTTTAGCTTACGCGCCTTCGGGGTTCCGGGTTTCGAGTTTTCAGTTTCGGTTTTGCGGTATCCGAACGCGGAACTCTAAACGCGCAACGCGCAACTAGTTAAATGAGCCCCCACGTTCGCCTCGTCCACCACTCAACGCTCAAGATGGCGAGAATGAGCAGGAAAGGCCATAACGTGCTCCACAGCGGGGTCTGGCGCTGCTCGATAATTTGTGACGGCGCATGGGTTTCTATATTAGCCGCGATTTTTTCGAGAGCCCGTTCGTTGAATGCCTCGATGGGAATGTAGTGCCCGCCGCTGACCTCGGCGATGCGCTTGAGTAACTCCGTATTGGGTCTGCCATCGTCGGTTTCGCCATAGGGGAATCGCACGGAAAACGTGCTCCGGGCTTTACCCAGCGCTTTGCCCGCTAGAGTTGCCTCCGCTTCCACACGGTAAGAGCCCTCTTTGACGGGCGTATACTCGGCCGTATACTCGCCCTGTTCCGCGTCTGACTCGACGGTCAGCGGTGCCGGTTCTCCGTCAGGGCCGACGACGCGAAGCTGGACGGCGGCTTGTGTTGCCGGCGTAAAGTCATCTTTGAACACGCGAAGTTTGATATTCATCTTTTCGCCCGGGCGGGCAACTGGTAACGACACGACTTGCACCTGCTCGAAGGAGGGCTCCTGGGCGAGCCAGCGTACGCTCTGGCGAATCAATTTGAGATGGTCCTGGGGGGTCTCAAAATTGCCAACTGCGTTGAAATTCCAGCGCCACAGCTCATCGCTCATGAAAGCCAGCACGCGTCCTCGGCCGAACCGACCAATTGTCAGCAGGGGCGAGCCAGGACTGGCGCCGTCGCCGTTGGCGGCAAGCAGAGTGTCTCCTGTAACACGGCCCACCTGGTTGAAAGTTGTCAGCGCCGGCATTTTGTTCCACGCCGCTTCATTTGTCTTCGCGTCCGGGTACAATCGGGTGATCGGATGAGCTCTGCCGGCCGGGGTGAGTGAGGGCCGGACTGCGCCAAGCGTACGGTAGCTGGGTTTCCCGTCGAGTTCGACGGGAAGGATTTCCTTTAAAGCCGTTTCGGCAAAACCGCCGTTATCGAACGAGCGCGCGCCGCCCAGCATGGCGAACCCCCCGCCATCACGTACGAAATCTCGAACTTTTTCCAAATAAACGGGATTGAAGTATGCGCGATGCGAGAAATCGTCAAAGAAGACGATATCGAAGTTCTTCAGCTCTTCCAAAAAAATATCGTCGATCGGGAACGGAATCAGGCTCAGCCGGTTATCCGGCACGTCTACGCTGTCGGTGGGGGTGCGCAGAAAGACAAAGGAGACTAGCTCGATCAGGGGATCTTGTTTCAGCGCAGATCTGAGAAAACGATAGTTCCACGACGGTGAGCCGGACAACGTGAGCACGCGCACCTTATCACGCCGGACGACGACTTTGAACTCCTTGTAATTGTTTTGCGTAATCTGTTCCCCTGTTTGAGGTGGAATGCTGACGCTGAAAGTGTGAGGTCCGAGCTCTTTCGGCGTGAAACCGAGCGTGACCTTTTGCTCAAAGCGTTCCGAGTCGACCTGTAGTGTGCGGCTGGTGATTAGATTTCGCCCCCGGTTAAAGTACAGAGGCAAATTCTTGCCTTTGAAGCCGTAGGCCTGGACGGTGAGCTCCAGCTTGAACTCCCGGCCGCGAAAGGCGAACTGGGGCGCGCGGATATCGCTCACCCTGATGTCGACAAAGGCTTCGCTCTCGGCGACCCCTACCGTAAAGACCGGTACGGGCAAAGCTGCGCCGTCGTTCAGAGTGCTCAACGGCCCATTGGTGATGCCATCGGTGAAGACAACAATCGCGGAGTCCGGTTCCGCGTTTTGTGCCGCGCTCTGCAGGGTTTCCAGAAGAAGAGTACCCTCCTCTTGCGCGTCAAGTTGCGGTAAGGCGGCGGGCGCAATGGGCTCGAGACTTGTGCCGAAACGGAAAAGGCGGAGATTATAATCGCGGCTGAGTCTTTCAATCAGCGGCTGTTCGCCGCTGGCAAGCTTTGCTTTCACCATATCTAGCCTGCTTGCCGGCGCCAGCTCCGTCTCGCTGCGCTCGTCGCTCGCCGCAAAATTCATGCTTTGCGAGCTATCTACCAGCACCATCAATGGTCTACGCAGTTGGTGTGTACGGGTCTCGATCAGTGATGGGCCGAACAGAAAAAAGATCAGCAGCCCGTAAACAAGGGCGCGCAGGAAGACGAGAAACGAGCTCTGGCGGAAGCCGAGACGTTGGCGCAGGCTAAGGAGCTGTTGGAAGAGCAATGCCGCCGCGGTGACACCGGCGAGCAGGATCAGCCAGGATGGAATACTACTTATGAGAAAAAGTTCTTTCATGGGTTAGCGTGTGAGGCGCCTTCGGATGAAGGGAACGTGTATCAAATCGTCTTTGTAGTTTTCCGTCATTGCGTAAATAATAAGATTGATGCCCACGTGGAAAGCGTCCCTTCGTTGTTCCTCGCCGCCCGGAGTGCAGGTGTTTGTCCACCGCCCTAGCTGATCGCGTTCCCAAGCACCACCAAGATCGTTGTGGCAGTAGATGACCGGCGTTACGTTTCCAAGCGTGATGCCTTCGAGATAGGGTTGAATGATGCGCACGCCCCCGATGCGCCGCAGCAAATAGTAGCTGCGCAGAGCCGCATGGCTGGCCGGCAGCCGTTTGAGCTCATTGTCCGGGAAAGCTCTTTGTAGCTCTCGGCGAATCGCCCGGTCGAAGCCATAGCCTGGTTGGCCGAGGGCATCGTCGATGAGGAGAAAACCGCCAAAAGAAAGAAAACGACGAAGGATATCGATCTCTTGCTCTGAAAATGGTTCAAATTCATACCGTCCGGTCATGTAGAGAAAGGGATAGGAAAAAAGCTCGCGATCGGTAAGAGTCATTTCGTGTCGCACGGTCGGCGCTTCAATGCTGGTGCGCAACATGAGCTCTTCCATCAGCGGAGTTACGGCCAATGGATGCGGGCTCCAGTCGCCGCCGCGGTATCTCAGCTGGGCAAAGATGAACTGAATAGGCCGTTTTTCCCGGGGGTGACTTGCCCAGGTGTTTGTCCCCATCAGTCCTATTGCTAAGCAACTTTGTAGTGCCGTATGGATAAAAGTTCGCCGGTTCATACTCTCGCCCTGAAGGCCATTGACCGCAGACCGCGGCAACCGGTCGCCTGCCGGATTTGGCCAGTCACGCCAGCTCTTAGAATCTCAGAGAAACCCATCCTTCCAGCAGCAGAGTTATCATAAGCAACCCCAACAAAGGGAGAGCCAAATCTATGCGCTTGCCGCCCTGCTCGACTGCTTCGGCTTCCAGCACCTCGACCCGAATCGGACGAAGCTTCAACTGGAGTTCATCCCGGCTGATTTCGTCCAGGCGGGACTCGAGATAGAACGGGTTCACCGCATACATGGTTGCGCTGCCGCCCGCACTTGCCGGAGCCCCTGCCAGGGACATCCGATAGATACCCGCTATATCGTTTTCCTGAAAGTTGGCGAAGACTCTATTTGTATCGCGAACGGAGACGGGTATTTCTCTCGGCGTCTTGTTCGGTTTGACAACTCTTAGATTTTGGCCGACGGCAGTTGGCGGGAGGGAAATTTCTTTGTTAGTCCCAACGAGAATGCCCGGATCCAGCGATCCTCTTTTGCCGCCGCTCAGGTACTGTGCCAGGGCCTGAATCAAAGGGAGGTAGGCGGTCTTTATCGGGAGATCCGTCCAGTCACGGTCTGCGCTGGTGGTGAACAACAAGACCCTGCCATCCCCGGTTTTTTGCTCGATTAACAGCGGATCCCCGTTGGCCAAGGTAATCAATGCCGATTGAGCCGGTGCAGCTACTCGCGAATAACCCCAGAACCGCGTTGACTTTATTGATTCCTCGAGGATGGGATCGGCAAAAATCTCCAGGGCAGGATGGGTGAGATCGAGTTGTGCGATTTGCTCACCGCTCGTCTCGGTCCCAAGCCTTCTCTCTCCCAGTCGCACCGGCAAAAGCGAGGGTGCCAGCTTGGTATTGTAATTTTTGGCTTGCACGCGATCTCCGCCAAATATCAACAGACCACCGCCCTGTCGCACACGACGTTGCAGTTTCGCAACAACGCCGTCCGGCAATGCCGTGACGTTACACAGGATGACGACATCATAGGGATCGAGCGAGGCTGCGTTGAGGCCCTCGGGGATGATGACGGTGGGGAGATAGGCCGACGCCTCGTGCTCACCTGTGGGGTTGAGCGCACGGGTGAGAAAAAACGTCTCGCTTTGCGCCAGGGATGTTTGTGGATCGCCGTCCACGACGAGGATTCGCGTCTTGTCCGGCACCTCCATAGTGAAATAACTCGTGGAGTAGCCGGCAAGACCGTCTTTCTTTAGTGTTACTTGCCCGGCGTGAGAGCCGGCGCGGTTCAATCGCGTCTGGAAAGTGACGCTTATTTCCCCCTTGGGCGCAATGGACACCAGCTTCTGGTCCCTGTTTTGGCCGTCGATGCTCAGTTGGACGAGAAGATCTTCGAGCTCGACTGTGCCGAAGTTCGCGATGACGGCCTCCAGATAAATTGGGAAATCGATTCCGACTCCGCGCCGTCCCAAGCGGATCTCTTTAATCGTGCCGTTTAGGGGCTGCTCCTTTTGCCGGATACGAATCAACTTGAGGGGCACGGAGGCGTCGTAGTGCTCGAGCGCTGAGATGGAGAATTGATCCCATCCCGTAAGGGTCATGTCGGTGATCAGCACGATTTGCTTTTGCGCCGCTGGAGCATTGAGCAGCTCGTAGGCTTTGGCGAGAGCTGCGGAAAAACTCGCAGTGCCGTGACCAATCTCCAGCTGATCCACTTCCCTGAGCAAGACTTCTTTCTCTCCCTTGAGACGAAATGTCTCATTAGCGCCAAAATAAGTCGGGATCACGACCGCGCGGTCACCCGCCTGGAGCGACGAGATAAAAAGGCGCGCGGTTTCCTTCGCCTGCTTGAATCCATGACCGTCGCCGCTCCAGGTCATGCTCAGTGAGTTATCCAGCACTACAATGAGGGAAAGTTGCCCCCCTGCGGCGAAAAGCCCGGCGCCGGTCTGAAAGATCGGGTTGGCGAGGAGCAGCGCCAGAAACACCACGGCCAGAGTTCTAAGCGCAAGCAGCAACCAGTGGCGTAGGCGGTAGCTGCGGGAAACGCGCCTCTGCGAAAGCATAATGAAACGAACCGCCGGAAAGCGAACGCGGTTGAGCTTGCGACGATTTAAAAGGTGGATCAGGATTGGTAGTGAGGCCGCGAACAGGCCTAAAAGATAAATGGGGTGGAGAAAAAAAATCGACATCAGGTTCGGCCCCTCCAGCTCAGATAACTCGTTAATGCCTGGTCCAAGGGGGTCGATGTTGAGATTAACTGGTAATCAATGGATTGATCGTGGCATAGCTTGCGGATCTTGCCGGTAAACTCCTCGATCACTGCGCGATAGGCGTTGCGGATGCTTCGGGGATCCGCGACGACGGTCAGGGCGGTATCTTCCAGGTCCTCGAACAAAGTATTGCCGTCGAATGGAAGATCGAGCTCGGCCCGGTCCAAAATATGAAAGACGATGACGTCATTGCCTTTGAAACGAAAATGGCGCAGCCCCTTGAGAATCGCTTCGGGTTCATCAAGCAGATCGGAGATGAGGACGATCATTCCACGCCTGTTAATCTGACCGGCAATCTCTTCGAGAATTTTGCCGACATTAGTGTCGCCCGAAGGACCGCGGGTTTCCAGTCCGGTAAGAATCTGTGCCAGATAATCGCGCTTCGACTTGGGCGGGATGAACACTTCGATCTGGCTGGAAAAAGTGACCAGACCGGCTGCGTCTTGCTGCTTGAGAATCAGATAGGCGAGCGATGCCGCGAGCGTGCAACCGTAGTCGAATTTCGTTACGCCGTTGGAAGTGTAATCCATGGAAGCGCTGGCATCGAGCAGGAGATAGGCCCGTAGATTGGTCTCATCCTCGTATTCCTTGATGAAATAACGGTCGAACCTGCCGAGGGCCTTCCAATCGATGCGACGGATTTCATCGCCCGGCGAGTACTCGCGATGCTCTTCAAACTCCACACTGAAGCCCTTCGAGCGACTGCGATGAACACCCGACAACACGCCTTCCACCACCCAGCGCGCGCGCAAGTAGAGGTTCGAAATGCTGGCGAGGACTTTGGGATCAAAATAGTTCTTGTCTTCATTCGCCATGGCGACCAGGGTTTCACCTCTACCACCAGCGTTTGCGGTAATCCAGCCGGCTTCCCCAACCTCGAGCGCGGCCTTGGTAAACAGGATCTTTGGCCAGATCTTCGATGTAGGCGAGCATCGTGGAATCTGCGTCGAGTTGTTGCAAAACCTGCCGTTGAAACTCCAGGCACTGGCGTTCCGCCGTGACGCCGGTCCAAGCGTCGGCATCAGGCGCTGCCCCTCCGAGCGCCTTTTTCGCTTCCTGGTAGAGCTTGGAATGATAAGCGTCGTGAGCAATGGCGCCCGCATACCACAGGGCCGAGTGCTGCCAGGTCGCGCGCCCGACAGTAAGTGTCGGCCGCTCGAGCCATGCTTTCATGCCGCTGCGGCGCGCTTGTTGAATCACTGCAATGTAGGGGTGAATCAACTCCGATGCCCTTGCTCGCCATAGTAGGGAGAGCGATTCCAGGGAGCGGATACGAAATTCCGCGTCCCCGCGAATCTCGATGCCAGCGACAATTTCCACGTCTGCGCGAGTGAACAGCGCCATGGGCGCTCCAAGACTATCCCGCCTCAGGTCCCTGTTCCTGCCTCGGTTCAGAGTCTCGGGTCGCGGCTTGAAAACTCGGAAACTCTAAACAGGTATCTTGACCACGCTGTTTTTTAACTCGAGACTCGAGACTCGAAACTCTCATTAAGCCCGCGTTAATACCCCGCTTTGCCGTCCATCGATGGCTTCACTTCCGCCAGCAAGCGGCTAATGATATCCAGCGAGGATATTCCTTCTCCATGGGCTCTGAAGTTAGTCATGATCCGGTGGCGCAGAACCGAGGGAGCGAGCGCTTGAATATCCTCGATGGATACCGCGTAGCGGCCTTGCAGAATAGTGCGTGCCTTGGCGCCGAGTATCAGGTACTGCGAGGCGCGCGGACCGGCACCCCATTCGACGTAGTCCTTGACGAACTGCGGCGCCTGCAGGTTTTGCGCCCGTGATCGCTGCGTCAGCTCAACCGCATACGATACGACGAACGGCGAGACGGGCACGCGCCGGACCAGTTGCTGATAACGTAAAATCGCGCTGGCTTCCATCACTTTTCGCGGCGCCGGTTTGGCGGTGGATGTGGTCTGCATTACGATTTCCACTTCGTCGGCGAAGTTGGGGTAACCAATTTCTATATTGAGCATGAACCGGTCGAGTTGCGCCTCCGGCAGCGGATAGGTACCTTCCTGCTCGATCGGATTTTGCGTGGCCAAAACGAAAAAAGGAAGGTCCAGCGGAAAGGTTGTTCCACCTGCCGTGACCTTGTACTCCTGCATCGATTGCAATAGCGCGGCCTGTGTTTTGGGTGGGGTGCGGTTGATCTCATCCGCCAATAAGATGTTGGTGAAGATCGGCCCCTTGAGAAACTGGAATTTTCGTCTTCCAGTTGTTGCGTCCTCCTGGAGGATGTCGGTGCCGGTAATATCGGACGGCATGAGGTCCGGCGTAAACTGAATGCGGTTAAACTCCAGATCGAGAATGTCCGCCAAGGTGCTTATCAGCAAGGTCTTCGCCAGACCCGGAACGCCGACGAGCAGGCAATGACCCCGGGCGAACAGCGCGATCAACACTTCCTCGATGACCTTCTCCTGGCCAACGATCACTTTGCCAATTTCGCCGACCAGCATTTCCCGCCTGGCGGCGAATTCTTCGATCTCGGCAATCTCACGTTTTTGAATGTCGCTCGACTCCATGCCGTTTCCTTTTAGCACGCACCCTGGATCTCACTTTGTGCCCTTTAATTTATCGAGGTTCAATCTCGCCTGTTTTGCTTTCTCCTTTTCCCCCGAGGCCGTGTAGATTTCGTTCAACAGCCGGTAGATCAAAGGGTTATACGGGTTGATCTGTACGGCTTCCTCAAGAGCGGCTCGACCTTCTTGGTAGTTCTTCTGGGCATGATAAATGCGGCCCAATTGCACCAGTGTATTGGCATTGTCGGGATCGAGTTCGATGGCGGTGCGAAGTGCCCCAAGAGCTTCTTCCTGGCGGTTCATCTGAATGAGCACGCGGCCCAATTTGTTCAGGATAATAGGGGAGTGCGGGCTAGCCTGCAAGGCGCGTTTGTATTCTTGAATGGCCGCCACAGGCCTGCCTTTTTCCAGCAGCTGATCGGCCAAATGGGTGCGATTACGGGCGACCACAGAATGAATCTCTTTCAACTCGACGGCCTCCGTTTCCTCGCCCGCGTCCTTCTTTACCCTTAATCGGCGCACCCTGCTTCCTTCGATTTCTTTAAGATCCTTGTCCTTTAGAAAACCTTTCCAGCGCTCCAAGAAGGTGTCGTACGACATCGCAAGAGTTTTCTCGATTGCCTGCGGCGTAGACTGGTTGATGAGGGCGGCAAGGAGATCCCTGACACCGTCCCTGCCCTTGCTCTGATTAAGATAGTCGATGGCGGAAGCGGCCTCGGCATAGGCGAGTTGAACCTGTTCCGGCGTTTCGAGGTGGATCAACGAGGGTTCCATGTTGTTAAAGCCAACAAATTGATTGGTCTTTAGCGCTTGGACCAGCAACGTTTGATTGGCCGGTGTCAAATAGTCCTCGGCGGTGTCGCTGGAACGAGCCGGTTTACGCCAGCGAGTTTCATAAAATCGCGCAATTCCTTCGTGTAACCAAATCGGTGCCTGGTTGTTTGTCAGGCCGACGATCGCGTAATGAATGTACTCGTGGCTCAGGGAATCGGCCCACCGATAACCGAGGCTAAGCGCGCGCGGTGAAATGATCATGAGTTTATTGAACTTGCAGATACCGACTGCGCCCGTCTCTTCGATGTCGCGCAACGACAGAGTCGAAATCGCATTGAAGCTGGCCGCATCCGGAGCGATCTCGACACGAACTTTTTCCTTCGGATAAAATCCCAGCTCTGCGCCGATGGCGGTATAGCTGTTCTCCAGAACTTCCAGCGCGTAGGGAACCAGGATGCCATCGCGCTTGTCGTCGACATAGAGAATAAAGTGCTGGCTCTCGTAACGCGTCAGCGCCTTAACGGCATCCTCTGTCTGCTGCGTCAGGAGCTTGAGTGCTTGGCGCCGCCGGTCTTGGGAGTCAATGGCAAGCGCCTGCTCTAAAGATTTGAGCGCCTCAGCGTAACGACCCTGGTAGAACTTCACCTGCCCGTCAAACTCAAGAGCTCGCGCCGCTCGTGGATTGTCGCGCAGGGCGTTAGCGGCCAAGCTTTCGGCTTCCGCGATGCGCCACGCGTCTAGGAGCTCCTCCCCGTGTTTGAAAGGACGATCGACTTCGGCGGCCAGGCCGCTGGCAAGCCATGCAAAAAAAAGAAGGAAACCAAAGGAGCCTATCTTCCGGTGCTTCAA
Organism: uncultured Syntrophobacteraceae bacterium; assembly: GCA_964410485.1. GTDB lineage: Bacteria > Desulfobacterota > Binatia > UBA9968 > UBA9968 > CAYPHJ01. The sequence goes on along the minus strand of CAYPHJ010000034.1, from coordinate 15,027 downwards.
AATGCTTGCTACTCTGAGAGGTTTTTGAAATAGCGCTCGATCTGATCTTTCATCTGAGGCGGAACGCCGCTTTTGAGGGATTCCAGGATTTCTTCGCGGAAGTTGCGCGGCGCCTTGTAGTCTTCCTTTCCAGGCAGGCGAAAGCGCTCGGTATCAAGTCCGCTGAACCCGCGCTCGACATCGAAACCCGGAAACTGCGGCATACCGGGCAGTGGGACGAGCGTTCCTGAGGGAAGAAACCGTCCCGACCGAAACAGCCGCGTAACCGGCATATTGCCGAGCTGGCCTCGTTGTGCCAGCTGCTGCATGGCGGATTGCATCTGTTGTTGGGATTGCGAGAGATGCTCCAGTGCAGTGCGCTCGGGCGGCAGCGCACCTTTTGCGTCCAGCTCGCCGAGGTAGTCTCTGGCGCTTCCCATAAAGTCCGTGGCCGCTTCGATGTTCTTGATAATCTTTGGGTCCAATCCGGGGAAGAGTTGGAACAGAGACTCCAATTTTTCGTGCAAGTCGCGCGTTCGGTCGCGCAAAATGCTTTGACGACGCGACAGATCCCGGATTGTTTTTCGCTCCGTGTCATTGAGGGCCTGGGCCGGTTCCGCCATTAACCCGTCCAACTCAGCCTTCAAATCCCGGAGGGTCGTTTCGGCGCGCCGAGCACGCTGCTCTTGGGTCACCGTCCGTCGTTTCGCCAGCTCGTCGCGCGCCAGTTTATCGCCCTCGCTATATCCGGGAAAATCCCTCTCTAAAAGCTTGACAATGAGATTTTTCAACAGTTGATTCATCGTCGCGTCGTCCAGATCGGTGTCCGGCACCAGCGGGCTGGACTCACGATCGGGGAAAAGCTCCGTCAGCTCGCCGAACTGGGCTTTTGCTTTTTCCAAGAAGCGCGCGAGTTTTTCTTTCAACGTCCTGTCCGTTTCGGTTACGGCGGATCTGTTTACGCGTTCAGTGTCGAGGAGGATCTCCCGTTGCTCGCGCGCGATGTCTTGCAACTCGTTTGTGGAACGTCCCATCTCTCCCTGCATTCTGCCCATGGCCGAAGACATCGCGGAGCGCTGCGAGTTTTGCATCATTGCGACCATCGAAGCCATTTGATTGAACAAGTCCTGCGCGAGCTGTCTGGCTCCCTCGAGATCGCCTTGCATGAGCCTTTTCCTGATTTCGTCCAGAGCGGAGAACATCTCGTTAAATCCGAGCCCCCTGAGCGATTCCATGTTCATGAAATCATCGGGCAGGTTCTGCGCAAATTGTGCCAGTCCTTGTTGCAGGGAATTCAGCAGCTTCGCCAGCTCATCGATCTGCTCGAGGAGTCCGTCCAGGTTTTTGTCGCCGCTTTGAAGTTTATCCAAGGCGTCCATCAACCGTTCCTGGCTGCGCGCCAAGTCCTGCGCCGTCGCGGCCAATTCCTGCGCCTTCAGCCGCTTGCCGATGTCTTCCGACAATAGCGACATGCGTTCAAGCTCGGTTGAGATTTCGTCGCGAGCCCTCATTTTTTCGTCGGCGGACAAGGCATGTTCGTGCTTCTTCAAGAGGTCGTCTTTGGTGAACTGGAGATTGCGCCTGAGGGCTTCGAGATCGGTCCAAGTGGCGAAATCGGCCAGGCGATCTTTCTCTGTGCGTTGTAACACTTCTTCGGTACGTTTCAATGCCTCGGCCATGTTCTCGGCAAGCCTCTGCTCTGTGGCTTTGATCTCGGCCGGGTCCTTTTCGCCCGCAACGGGGCTTTCGAGGTGATCGGCCAGCAGGCTTAGCATGCGGTTGTGGAGATCGCGGACGGCTTCGGCCAGCTGCTGATGCTCGCCGCGCAGGTTTTTCAGGCGCAACCGGACGGCGCGCGAGACGCCCCGTTTGGGCCCGGAGACGGTGTCATTGTCCAGAACTTCCAAGTGAAAGACCACTTCGTCGCCGTCGCGCAATGCCAGTCTACCCAGATCCCATTTGAATTCTTCCCTCAGGATAACCCGCCGGCGTTCATCCCGGAGCAGGCGGGTTTTTTCTTCGCGCTCGCCGATTTTGGCGACAAGATTCACCTCGGCTATGCCGAAGTCATCGCGCGCACCATACTCTAAAGCGAGAACTTCATCGCCATTGATCTCCAAATCCTCCGCCGGCCGCAGCAGATCAACGGTGGGAAAAGCATCGGGCTTGACCGCAAGCTGATAGGGGATCGGTGAATTGCGAAAGCCGTGTGCGTCTTCCACCAAGATGCGGTACTGCTGCGACTGAAATAAGACCAGCTGCGCCTGCAGCTTGCGGCCGTCAATCCTGACCGGGACGCGCCTGCCGTCCTCCAGCAAGATCTCGGCTTTCGCCACATCTTTGGTCGCCACGGCATCGATCCGGATCGATGAGCCACGAATGCCTTCGATGTTTCCTTGTGCCACGGTCGTGCTGCCCAGAGCCGTGTAGGCGGGAGGATAGAGCGTGATTTGAATATTCCCGATTTCGGGTGAGTCCACGGCTTCAGCCACGTAGACGGGGGATGAAAACGCCTCGGTGGCGACGCGGTAGTGAACCGAACGTTCCAGGCGTCCCAGGCTCCCCGTAAACTTCCCCTCGCCCAGGCCTTCCATGGAAAACTTCTCGAGCCCGATGAATTCGCCACGATCACTGACTCCGCTCCAGACAATCAGCTCGAGGGATTTTGGAATGGCCCCGGTCGTCGCGGCGCGAATGACAACCGGAGAGCCGCGCGCAACCCTGACCCCTTTGGGCTCAACCTCGATGCCCGTATGGCTGGGCGGCAGGTGATCCAGAGGACGGGTGAGCAGGCTGAAGGTTTCTCCTACCCATGACGGGTTGAACAATACCATGGTTGAGATCGGCACGAACAGTAAGGCGAGAAGGCGCAGACTGCTTTTGATCCGCTGCGCATCGATCAAATCATCTATGCGGAGCGCGGAGATTTGTTTACGGGTGGCCCCCAACAGCGCCAGAACCATCGGTACCGAAAACCCTGGTGAAGTTTTCGCGTCTGACATGCGCGGATAGAGTTGCAATGAATTGATCAGGTTATTACGTAGGCGTGGCTGCTTTCGCTCGATGTACAGGGCGGCTTGTTCGTGGGAGAAGCGGCGCACCAGTCGAGCCCCGGTCCAGCCCAGCAGCACCAGCAAAACCACCGCCGTGAGCGCGCTGTAAACGAGCGGCGCGTAGGGAAATAAATGTCTGATCTGCTGCACGCCGGGTCCGAGCGCCAGAAGAACGAGCGCGCAGATGGCGGTCAGGCAGAGCCCCTCGATTCCCTGGAAAACCTTGAAACGGCGGATAAATCGCCGCAGGAATGATGAGAGTTCTTGGTATTCTTCCTGTCCCATGGCGTGTGAATTGCCGCCATCTTATCGCCGATTGGTAACCTTGTCTACGGCAGAAGAAGCCGTTGAAAAGTTCAAATGTTCAAAGGTTCAATGGTTCCCAAAATTCTCCGCCGTCTACTTTGAACTGTTGAACCGTTGAACCTTTACGCGCCCGGTGGCAAGACGTGGCCGCTTGTGCTATGCCAATTTGATCCAAAGAGATCAGTTCGAGAAAGGACTATGAGAGGGCATGGATGACCCGCGGATCGAGGAGCTGTACCTGCACGAGGGGCACGAAGATGAATATGGCGAGTCGCCTGAAGATTACGTTATGGATGAAGATCATCCGATGTGGCGCTCCGAACGGATCACGCTCAATTCGGTCGGCATTGATATCGGTTCTTCCACTTCGCATCTGATTTTTTCTCGTTTAACCTTGCGGCGTCAGGGAATCGCGCTATCCAGCCGGTTCGTCGTGATCAACCGTGAAATTATTCATGAATCGCCGATTCTGCTCACGCCGTACGTCGACAAGACAACCATCGATACCGATAAGCTCGGCGAATTCATCCATGACGCGTATCGGCAGGCAGGCTTGATTCCCGACGATATTGACACCGGCGCCATCATCGTGACAGGCGAAGCTGCAAAGAAGAAAAACGCCGAGGCGATCGCAGCACTCTTCTCCGCCCAGGCGGGGAAGTTCGTGTGCGCCACGGCAGGTCACAACCTAGAGGCGATCCTGGCTTCCTACGGGTCAGGCGCGGTCGCCATGACGCATCGGGAAGGCGGACAGTTTACTGTCATGAATGTGGATATCGGTGGCGGCACCAGCAAGATCGCGATCGTTCAAGGAGGGAAGGTGATCGACACTTGCGCCCTGGAGGTTGGCGCGAGACTGATGGCGTTGGATGAAAGCGGCAAGATCAATAGACTCGAGGACACGGCGCTCAAAGTCGCTAGAATGGCGGGTATTTCGCTGAGTTTGGGCGCCACGATCAGCGAGCAAGATAAAGAGAAATTTTCTGCCGTTCTGTGCGATTCTCTTTTCGAAGTCCTTGAGCGGGGTCGGCTTTCGCTGCAAACGCAGGATCTTTTGCTGACGCCAGGCCTGGAATATAAGGATGCTATCCATGCGGTCATGTTTTCCGGCGGCGTATCGGAGTTCATTTACGGCTATGAAAAACGCAACCTGGGCGATCTGGGCGTTCAGCTCGGTCGTCGTGTGCGCCAGCGCGCCAACAAGCTTGGCGGCGGCACAATTCCGCTCCGGCCCGCCGATGTGCGGATTCGCGCGACGGTGATCGGCGCTTCCCAATATACTGTTCAAGTGAGCGGTAACACGATCTATCTTTCGCATCCCGATCTCCTGCCGCTCAGGAATCTTCAGGTGGTTACACCTCAGTTTGAGCAAACTGAGGCGATTCAATCCGGAGAGATCAGAGCTTCCATTGACAAGGCGCTGCAGCGCTTCGATCTCATCGACGGCGATCGCGCCGTGGCGCTCGCTATCCGTTGGGAGTTGGGCCCGTCTTATCCGCTCATCCGCACGCTCGCCGAGGGCTTGGTCGTCGCGATGAAGGAACATATTGACAAGGGACAGCCGCTCGTGCTGGTGTTCGATGCCGATATTGCCAAGTTGATGGGAAACATTATTGACCGCGAGCTCTTGCCCGGTGCCGGTATTATTTCCATTGATGGCATCGATCTCAGGGACTTTGACTTCGTCGACATCGGCCAGGAACTGCCCGACGCCAAGGCTGTCCCGGTGGTTATCAAGTCGCTGATCTTCCGGCATACCGAGCATGGGCGCGGCCACCATCACCACCACCATCATCACTGATGAAGATAGAAGATGGCGATAGAAGATCGCTTGGGTACTCCCACAGCACGGCGCGCCCGCAACCCTGATCGTCGATTTTCGAATGCTCCAATGTTCGTTGACATTGCGGAGGAATTTTAATAGGTTGTGACAAAGTTTACATTGCGGATTTTTCATCGATATGGAAGAACCAAGCGGTTGGCAAAATATCCTCCAGATCGTAACCAAGCCCGATAACATTCCGATCGTGGCCATGCTCCTGTTGGTCATTTTCTTCACCTGGTTGGGACTTCGAGAGGCGCGGAAAAACGACAAGCTGATCGAACAGGGCAAAGACGACGAGATTCCGAACGAGATGTGGAAGTAATTCATGATCAGAGGCTGGCTTGCAGTGGTAGCCGTCCTCGCGGGGATTGGTCTTTCCTTTGCCGCTGACTCGAGAGAATCCATATTAGCCAACGAACAACAATGGGAGGAGGCGCGAAAATCCCTGGCGGAGGGCAATGCTGCTGAAGCGAAGGCCGCTTTCGAATCACTGCTCTCCCGCTATCCTGGAGAAGCTGACCTGCACCTGTTTCTGGGAATCACCTTGCTGCGTTTGCGCGACCCTAAGGCTGCGGAGGCCGCCACAAAAAAAGCTATCGCCATCGACCCGAACCACGTCGAGGCCAGGACCTTGCTCGGCTGGATTGAGGCGGAAATTCATGGCAACTTTGACGCAGCGGTTGAGCAGTATTCGAAAGTCACCGAGCTGCGGCCCGATTCCTGGGAAGCTCAAAACAATCTCGGGGTGGCTTTCAAACGCAAAGGAGAGTTTGACAAGGCCGCGGCAAGCTTTACTCAAGCCCTGGAGCTTCGACCCGATTACGCGGCAGCTTTGAGTAACCGGGGCTGGGTTTTCGCGGAGCAAAAGAAGTGGCGCGAGGCGCGGCAGGACTTTGAGCAGGCTCTCAAACTAGATCCGAAAAATGATGGCGCCCTCTACGGCCTGTCTCAGGTTTTGAGAGAAGCCCGAGACTATGCGGGAGCGCAAAACGCGTTGAGCCAGTTGATTTCCCGTTCGCCTAATTTTGTCTACTGGTTAGAATGGGGCAGGGTCGGGCTCATTCGATACTACTGGATAGGGTTGCTGATCGCGCTGGCGATCTTTCTCAGGGGGCGATTTTATAGACCGAGGAAACAAAGCAATGGCGGCTGAAACGACAAAAAAACGCAAAGGGACGGCTCTGCTGGCCGTCATGGATGAAAATTGTTCGAGTTGCGCTGGCTCGCCGATCTGCGAAACGCACTGTCCCGTCGATGACTGTATCAATCTCCTGTATGAAGAGCTTCCCGGTGGAGGATTGAAGCCGTATAGAGTTTTTGTCGATAATGAAAAATGTATCGGATGCCAGATGTGCTACAGCGATGACCTGACAAAAATTCATGAACACAAAGAAACGGGAGAGGTTTACTACGAGTATGCCGGTCGATTTTACGACAGGAATCGAAAACCGATTCCGGCGGATGCGGTTCCGAAGAAGTTTCAGCTTCAGCTCATCGGAACCGAGTCGGAGGACCGCCTCGATAAGAAGATCTGTCCCTGGGATGCGATCAAAATGTACGAGTATGAGGCTGGCCTCGAGGTTTCCCAGCGTTTTTATGATTCGTCCAGAGTGAAGCAGGTAAACGGTGTGTACGTGATCGACACCGAGGAAAAACGACGGCTAGAAGAAGCACAGGCGGAGTTGTACGACTAGGAGCTCATACCATGGGCAAAAAAGTAGAGATTACAGAAACGGTCTTGCGCGATGCACACCAGTCGCTTCTCGCAACGCGCATGCGCACCGAGGACATGCTCCCGATTGCCGACAAGCTCGACCAGGTGGGCTACTGGTCGCTGGAGACGTGGGGAGGGGCCACCTTTGACGCCTGCCTTCGTTATTTGAAGGAATGCCCCTGGGAAAGGCTGCGCAAATTGCGCGCTGCGATGCCCCAAACTCGCTTCCAAATGTTGGTGCGGGGACAAAATGTGGTCGGCTATCGCAACTATCCTGACGATGTGGTCCGTGCCTTCATCGAGCGCGCTGCCGCAAATGGCATTGACGTATTTCGGATCTTTGACGCCATGAATGACATCCGCAATATGAAAACGGCCATCGAGGCGGCGCTCAAGACGGGTAAGCTTGTCGAAGGGGCCATTTGCTACACCGTCAGCCCGGTCCACTCAGTGGATTACTTTGTCCGCGTCGGGGAAAAATTGGCCGCCATGGGAGTCCAGATCATCTGCGTCAAGGATATGGCTGGGATGTTGGCACCCTATGTCGCTTATGAGCTGGTCAAAGGTCTCAAGTCGCGTATTCCGCTGCCGCTCCATCTTCACTCCCATTGCACGGCCGGACTGGCGCCCATGAGTTACATGATGGCCATCGAGGCGGGCGCCGATATTGTTGATACGGCCTTGGCGCCGTTTTCTCAGGGAACCTCACAGCCGGCGACCGAGGCGTTGGTGGCGGCGTTGATGGGTACACCGCGCGACACCGGATTGGATATCACATTGCTCAACCAGATCGCCGACTATTTCTACGGCGTGCGGCGCAAGTACTCTGAGTTCGAAAGCGCGGTGAACAATCAAATTAAGACCGATGTTTTGGTTTCTCAGGTGCCCGGCGGGATGTTGTCCAATCTCGTGGCTCAATTGCGCCAGCAAAACGCCGAAGATCGACTTGACGCGGTGCTCGGTGAGATGCCCCACGTACGCAAAGATCTGGGGTATCCCCCGTTAGTTACACCCACTAGCCAGATCGTCGGGTCTCAAGCGGCTCTCAACGTGATGACAGGTAAGCGGTACTCGGTGGTTGCAACGGAAACCAAAAACTACGTCATGGGTCTGTACGGCGAGCCGCCTGGACAAATCAGCGATGAGATTAAACAAAAGATCCTCGGTAAAAAACAGCCGATTACCTGTCGCCCAGCTGATCTTCTTAAACCCGGACTCGAGGATGCACGAAAAGAAGCCGGCGATTTGGCCGGCACCGAGGAAGACGTTCTTTCGTACGCTCTGTTTCCGGACATCAGCAAGGAGTTTTTTCTTTGGCGGGAATCGCAGGCAAACGGGCGGCAGGTCATGGGCAGCGCGCACTAGCCGACATGATGCGCGCATTGAGGGAAAAGCTCGATCGGGACGCGAGACTTTAGACCGAGGGCGTTCCGGCTAGATGATCTTGTTTAGCGGGTACTCGATGATTCCCACCGCGCCGTTTTGTATCAGCTTCGGAATCAAATCACGAACAACATCTTCGGCGATAACGCTCTCGATGGAAAACCACTTGACGCCCTTTAACGCCGGCGCCGGATAAAGGCTCGCAATGGTCGGGGCGGTGATGCTGGGTATGAGCTCGACAACTCTCTGCAAATCGGATTCGGCGACATTCATCTTGATACCGACTTTGTTCTCTGCCGCAAGGGCGCCTTGCAGTAGTAGCCTGATTTGTTCGATCTTGTCGCGCTTCCAGGGATCAGTCCAGGCGGTTCGATTGGCGATGAGCTGAGGGCATGACTCCATCAGATCGGCAATGATTTTCAGTCCGTGCGCGCGAATCGTGGTTCCTGTTTCGGTGACTTCGACAATCGCGTCCACCAGTCCTTCTGCGGCCTTGGCTTCCGTGGCACCCCAGGAAAACTCCACCTCCACCGGAACGTTCCGCTCTGCAAAGTAGCGTTTGGTGAACTTGACCATTTCCGTGGCAATTCTTTTGCCTCTAAGATCTTCAATCTTCTTGATCGCCGAGTCGTGCGGTACAGCGAGCACCCAGCGTGTAGGCCTGAAACTGGCTTTTGAATAGACCATCTCACTGACGACGTGAATGTCGGATTCGTTTTCCTGCGTCCAATCCCTGCCCGTGATGCCGGCATCCAGGGTCCCCATCTCGACGTACCGTGACATTTCCTGTGGGCGCACGAGACTGCAGCGCAGGGTCGGGTCATCGATTGTCGGAAAATAGCTCCTGCTCGAGGTCGTGATTTTCCAGCCCGAGTTCTTAAAGAGCTCGATCGTGGTGTTTTCCAAGCTTCCCTTGGGAAGACCGAACTTTAATTCGTTCACTTCTGGTAAACTTCTTTCGGATCGAACGCGCGCCTTGCAGTCACCCTCCAGGTGCCATTTGCGCGGCGGCGATAAAAGCAGCTGCGGTAACCCTCGTGACAGGCGGCGCCGCCGACTTGTCGCACCTTTAGGAGCAAGGTGTCACCGTCACAATCAATGAAAGCGTTCTTTACTTCCTGAAAGTGTCCCGACTCTTCTCCCTTCAGCCACAACCCCCGTCGCGAGCGACTGTAATAATGGGCTTTGCCGGTCCTCTTTGTTTTTTCCCAAGCTTCTTTGTTCATGTACGCGACCATGAGGACTTCGCGCGAGCGATAGTCCTGGGCGATCACAGGAACCAGACCGTTGCCTTTGTCGAAATCGATCTTTTGCACGGTTCAAATCCTCGAACTTAAAAGCTATTCAGTTAACATACCTCCGCTAGGCTTTCAATCAGCGGGCGTGCCGCTGACTTAGCCGGGGCCATGCGATCTGCTCGCTCCTGGGCCCGCGCTCTGCAGGGGGCGTCCGAAGACAACTACCGCCCGCGCATCGGGTGGTATGATTTTCCGGGCCCCCGCAATGGATCGCGAGTTCCGGGAGCGACGAATCAAGTTGTTTTTCTTTGTTTCGGTACGGGTCTAAGCGAGCCCAGACCTCTTCCCGGATTTCGTCTTTAGTGCGCATAGTTTGCTGGCGACGCTCGGCCGAACCGAGTCGGCAGATCACGGCTCGAAGATCGCCATCCTCCATCCTCGATGTTTCTATCCTCGCATGTGTTTTATTGCGGCGATTCCTCAACTCAGTGTACTATGATTCTTAGATATGCAAGAAGCCATTGTTGTTTATGTTACCGTCGGATCCGCCGCCGAAGGAGAGCTGTTGGCCCGAGCGCTCGTGGAAGAGCGATTGGCAGCGTGCGTCAACCGAATCGGTCAAATCCATTCCACTTACCGTTGGCAGGGTGAGATCGAACAGAGCCAGGAGGAGCTTCTCATTATCAAGACTGTCAAGGAGATGTTCCCCGCTCTGGAGAAAAGGATACGCGCACTTCATAGCTATGCCGTACCCGAAATTATCGCGTTACCCATTGCTCAAGGGAGCGAGGAATATCTGAGCTGGTTGCGCGATCAGGTGACAGCCACGGGTTAATGCGGCCGCCTCATGCGTACGGTGCGGGAACTCTCGGCGGGCGGAGTCATTTATCGCCGGCACAAGGATCGGTTTGAGATAGCCTTGATCCACGTGCGGAGGCGTTGGGGATTACCCAAGGGCCATGTGGAGGAAGGGGAAACAGTTGAGCAAGCGGCGTTAAGAGAGGTGAGGGAAGAAACCGGTCTGGAGGGAAAAATCGTCAAGCAACTGGGAAACATCACTTACTGGTACCGAGCCAGGAGCAAGGAAGGTGAGCCTGTGCGGATTTTTAAACGAGTTCACTTTTTTCTCTTGCGCTACCAATCGGGCAACGTAGAGAGTCATGACCACGAAGTGGACGAAGCGCGCTGGTTCCCTATCGGTCAGGCGCTGCAGAATCTCGTCTTTCCCACCGAACGACGGATGGTCAGCAGGGCGCGCCATCTCCTCACCCGCCGTAGGGCCCAAAGAAGGCCGCAGCGCGCTGCCAATGGCGCCATGAGCAAGCGGGAAAAACAGAGTTCCTAACCCGGATCGCTCATCATTTGATACTGAGAATTTCCTTAAGTCTCCCCACCGTTGAGGCGTCCAGCCGGGACAGACCCGAGATCATCTTTTGCATTTCTTCCCCGGTAACCGGGTCGACATCCAGCCGTGCTTTTTTTGCCTCCGCCAGGAATGCGGTATCCTTTAGAGTCGCAAGAAACGCCTTGCGCAATGTCTGTACCCGATCTTTGGGTGTACCGGGCGGCAGAACGTATGGGCGATAGTAGCTCGACGGTTCTTGAATACCGACCCTAATCAACTGCCGTGCTTCGTCAGTTTTGGCGAGGTCGACGGCCAGAGGCACCTTGGGAAGCTCCGGGTGGGGCTTTGCTAGAATTTGCAGTACGACCACTGCGTCCCCCGATTGAATTGCCTTGGTCCAGGTCGCACGTATGGAGTCCCATGTCCAGCAGCCGCCGGCAACTTCACCGCTTTCAGCGGCCAGCCGGATCTCGGAAGTTCCTTTGTAGCCTCCAACCAATTGAATCGGCAGCGGAGTCGTTGCAGCGAGCATCCGAGCAATGTCGTCCGGAGCTGCGCCGGGGATCCCCCCCAGTTTCACTGGAGTTTTCGACGCAAGCCATCGTTCCACGCTAGTTATACCGCTTGCTCGGGTCAACGCGCAGGCGCGGTTGTCGACTACGGGCGCTCCGATAAATTCAAACTTGCTTGCCTCAAACTCGATCCCTGGACGGCCCAGGAGCTGGTGCAGAAACAGACCTCCTTGAAAATGACCTATCGTGAGGCCGTCGGGTTTGGCAACTTTGTAAAGATGATTGGCACTGATGAGATGGCCGGCTCCCGGCATGTTCTCGACAACGATAGACGGATTACCGGGAATGTGTTTGCTCAGGTGCCGCCCCATCGTCCGGGTATAGGTATCGAACCCTCCTCCGGCGGAAGCACCCACCACCATGCGAATCGTTTTGCCCTTATAGAAGGTCTCTTGAGCAACGGAGGTTCCAACGGTAAAACAAACAAACATAAGGACGAGCAAAGCTCCGATCGACCGCTTTTGCGCCATTTCAATCTCCTCCTCTGCGGGATTAAGGAACCCTTATGAGATCGACACAGTTGTGTCAAGGCGGGTGTTGTTTGACAGCCTGCCGGTACCACTGTAAATTTTCAGGGTCCAATTAGGAAAATGATCTGCAAGCTCGATTCTTTCGCCCGGCTTACCGGGGGGAGGGAAAGTCATGATCGAACCGATCGCGTTGTCCGCAACTCATATGGAATGCTCCAGTTTGAAAGAATCGGTTCGGGTGCTGACGGATTTGCTCGCATTCGAGAGTGTCGCCGAAGACCATCGGGAAGCGAAGCTCAAACATCCAAATACGGATTGGCTTCTGGTAGTCCATGAAGCCGGCCCGGAAGCACCTCCCAAACAGATGCACAATCACTGGGGAGTGCGAGTCCAAACCAATGAAGAAGTCGACGCGGCTTTTGAGTATCTTACCGCGAACAAGGAAAAGTACGGCATCAAACAGATCGGCAAGCCTCTTTACAACCACGGATCTTACTCGCTCTACTTCGTGGAGCCCGGCACCAACGGCTGGGAGATCGAGTGCTATGCAGCCGCGCTGCGCAAGGACTCGATGCTCCAGAGATTCGGCGGCGTCCGTGCCCCCCACTGGGACCGACCACTGGGGCCCGAGCGCTTCCCGGGGAGAGGGTACGTGCCGCAGGCGTTTACTCATGGCACGTTGGTTTGCAACGATATCAAGGAGAACTGGGATTTCTACACGCAGATTCTGAGTCTGGAGGTGCATCAGCTGAATGATCATGTGATTTACGTAAAGCATCCAAACAGCAAGTGGTATATTGTTTGCGCCGTGAGGGCGGATTACAAAATCCACTCACCCAAGTTTCGCAACACACTTACGCTCGAGTCGGCTGAAGCGGTAGAAAAGGCCCATCGGTGGCTCACTGCGTCGGGTCAGGATCTCGGAGTGAAAGAACTTTGGCCGCTTGAACAGAAAGGCGCGGTGGCCGCGTTTCTTCTCAGGGACCCAGGAACGAATTGCTGGGAGATCATTTCAAAAAACTGAGTGAATTATGATTGAGAAGCCTTTAGCGCAGATTGGGCTCAAAGAGTTAAGAGCCATTGCGCGCCAGCAGATGCCTCCAGAAGCCTGGCATCACTTCAATGGCGCCGCGGAAAGTAAGGCAACCTTTCACCGCAACCCCAAAGCATTCCAAAAATATCTGTTTCGCCAGCGGATCTTTCACGATGTCGTCGATCCTGACATCACCGTGGAGCTTTTCGGTGAAAAACTTCCGATTCCCGTCCTCGTGGCGCCTGTGGGAAGCTTCAGCTTGATTGGAACGGAAAAAGAACGCGAAGTCGCGGAAGGCGCCGCGAAAGCCGGTGCGATGATGCTTGTCAGCCAGGCGGCCAAATTCAACCCGCGGGATTGGCGTGCCGCGACGAAATCGGCCCTTGTGTTCATGGCTTACATGAACCGCGGCAGGGAGGAAGTCTCCCAATACGCAAAGCTGTCACAAGACCTCGGCTTTGCCGCAGTTGGCATCACCATGGATACTGTCCGCCCCGTGAAGATTGGAGACGAAGTGCCGCTGTCGACCAAAGACGGAAAGCCACGGCGCGGCTACAGTGCTTCACCAAAAGACATCGAGTGGATGAAGCAGCAAGTTTCCCTGCCGGTTGTCGTAAAGGGAATCATGGGAGCCGATGACGCGCGTACCGCGCTGAGTGCCGGAGCGGATGCCTTGGTCGTGTCAAACCACGGTGGACGGATTCTCGACTACAACCGGTCGGCGCTCGAGGCGTTGCCGGAAGTCGTTGACGTGGCGGGCACCAAGGTGCCGGTTCTTCTCGACAGCGGGGTGCGCTGCGGCGGCGATGTCGTTAAGGCAATGGCGCTCGGCGCCAGGGCGGTGCTCGTCGGTCGCCCGGTCGCCTGGGGCGTTGCCGCGTTCGGTGCAGCGGGCGTCGAGCGAGTCTTTGCAATTCTGGCCGAAGAAATGAAAAGGGTGCTGTGCATGACCGGGACGGCCACAGCCAGCGACATAACCAGCTCGATCGTCATCCGCGATGTTTAGTAAGAGTTTAAGGTTCAAAGTCCAAGGTTCAGCGGCTTGAACGTGGATCTTGTATTTTTTCGCAGTGACCGGGAGTTCTGAGCGTGCCGTCGCGTCTACAGTAGCGCGATGAGATCGATTTCGACGAGTGCGCCTCTGGGAAGCTCAGCCGCCGCCACCGTCGATCGCGCCGGTTTGGCTTCACCGAGATATTGCGCGTACACTTCGTTCATGGCCGCAAAATCCGACATCTGCTCAAGAAAGACCGTGGCTTTGACAACGCGGTCGAACGAAGAGCCGGCCGCGTCCAGAACCGCGCGAAGATTGTCAAGCACCTGCCGCGTTTGCGCGCCAATCCCGCCGTCGATCAAATTGCCTGTTTGAGGATCCAGAGCGATTTGTCCCGCGGTGAAAACAAACCCGTTGGCTTTGATGGCTTGGGCGTAGGGTCCGATTGCTTTCGGGGCCTTGTCAGTCTGCACAGTGCCTTGTTTCATGTGACTCTCCCTGAGATCGTACTGGCGGGAAGCATCCTATAACACGACCGAATGATCCGCCATAGTCCTGCGCCGATTATGCTGGACGTTCAAGGTTCAAAGTCAAGGTGGGGAGTGGACGTGTTGCACTGCGGACTCCGGCTGTGCTTCACTTGACCGTGAAGGAGGAGCTGCTCTACGGCAAGTCATCATGAGGTTGATCACTGCTCACAGAATTCTTATTTTCACAGCCGCTGTCTTCTTTGTGTTTTTCTCGTTGTGGGAGTTTAGAAACTACTTCGGCACCGATGACGGCTGGGCGCTGGCCCGAAGTGTTATCTATATGATTATCGCGATCGGCTTTGGCATTTATTTCAAAAACCTCGATCGCCTTTATAAATGATCTCACTGCTGTCCAAAATAGGTACAAGTGCCGTTGCTACATATTGATTTACCGACCATGTTTTGAAGTTTTTGAGATTTCTTAGATCCAGGTCTTCGTAGAGTTTTAGTCGCTGACCGCTAAGAAAATCCCCCTTAATCCCCCTTTTCAAAGGGGGAAATTGCCGGTAGATCACGGTTTCCCCTCTTTGGAAAAAGCATGCCCTGAGCGTGGTCGAAGGGAGGGGCCAGGGGAGATTTTGGACA